>JAEYOB010000862.1 GCA_023412175.1 Pseudomonadota bacterium
AAGGCCGCGCAACAGGGCGCGGCGGCCTGACGGGCCGGGGCCGGGATGCGCTTCCCGCTCCCCGGCCCCCCGGTCAAAGCCGAGCGATGCGGCCAGGGCCGTTTGGGCGGCAGCCATGGGCGCCGCCTGCGGATCGTTGCAGGGCCGGCGGAGCCGGGTGCTTGATTCTGATCTGAATGGAAGTCGAGAAAGTTGGTTGGGGGACTAGGATTCGAACCTAGGCTGGCGGAGTCAGAGTCCGCTGTCCTACCGCTAGACGATCCCCCAACATGGAGCGGGCGAAGGGATTCGAACCCTCGACCCCAACCTTGGCAAGGTTGTGCTCTACCCCTGAGCTACGCCCGCACCGTATAGCAAGTGCGTTGCACCCACGTTAGGGAGCGGCCTTATAAGGAAACCCGGCCGCCCGCGCAAGTACTAAATCACCAAACTCAAATCACCGATGCGCAAGTCACCGATGATGGTGGAGCCGAGGGGGATCGAACCCCTGACCTTCGCAATGCCATTGCGACGCTCTCCCAGCTGAGCTACGGCCCCATCATGGTGCGCTCGGAGGGAGTCGAACCCCCACGGCCTTTCAGCCACTAGGACCTGAACCTAGCGCGTCTACCAGTTCCGCCACGAGCGCATTCCCGGTCGCCGTTTCCGGCGGCGGGCCGTCGATATAGCCGGGCTGCCGGCCAAGCTCAAGCGAAAATGAAGCGGCGCGGAAAATTCTTCCACGGAGGGCCGGAGACGGCATCCTTGCGAAAATTAATAAGGCAGCCTTAATATATGGTATGCATAATGATCCCCCTTTCGGCCTCGCCCTGATCGACGCCGCGCGCCTGCTGCGCGCGCGCTTCGACCGCGCGCTGGCGGATGCCCATCTCGGGCTGACGCCCGGCGAAGCGCGCACCCTGGTCTATGTCGGCCTCCATCCCGGCTCGCGCCAGACGGTGCTGGCAGCGCTGATGGGCGTCGAGCCCATGACCCTGGTCGGCTACCTCGACCGCCTGGAGGCCTGCGGCCTCATCGTGCGCGAGCCCGATTCCTCCGACCGGCGCGCGAAGATCATCCACCTGACACCGCAGGCCGAGCCGTTGCGGATTCGCGTGATCGAGGTCCTCGGCGGCACCCGCGAGGCGGTGATGGAGGAGTTCCATCCCGACGAGGTCGCGGTGTTCAAGGACCTGCTGCTGCGCCTGCGCACCAGGCTTCTCGCCGACGAGCGCTCCCCGGAAGCTCCCGCATCGGAGCCCCCATGAAGCCGGTCATGTCGGAGATGCGCACCGCGGTGATCGGCGCGCTGATCGTCACGCTGGGGCCGCTGAGCCTGTCGCTGTACACCCCGGCCATGCCGATGCTGGTCGAGGCGTTCCAGACCACGCCGTCGGCGGTGAAGCTGAGCCTGAGCGTGTACTTCTTCGGCTTCGCCTTCTCGCAATTGGCCTGCGGGCCGCTGTCGGATGCCTATGGCCGGCGGCCCGTCGCCCTCGGCTTCTTCGCCGTCTACGCGGTGGGGAGCGTCGTGGCGGCGCTGTCGGCGTCCATTGACGGGCTGCTCGCCGGGCGGCTGCTGCAAGGCGTGGGCGCGGCGGCCGGCATCGCGATCTCCCGCGCCATCGTGCGCGACCAGTTCATCGGGCAGAACTCGGCGCGCATCCTCAACCTGATCGGGCTGATGCTCGCCACCGCCCCCGCGGTCGCGCCCACGCTGGGCGGGCTGATCCTCGGCACCCTGGGCTGGCGCGCGATCTTCTACGTCATGACGGTGTATGGGTTGCTGGTGCTGGCGCTCTTCGCCGCCGGCATGACCGAGACCAACGCCAACCCCGACCGGACGCAGGCCCGCCCTGGCCGCGTGCTGCGCAACTACGGCACCCTGCTGACCGACCGGCGCTTCATGCGCGCCGGGGTGATGCTCGGCATGACGCTGGGCGGGCTGTACACGCTGGCGGCGCTGCTGCCCTTCGTGATGATCGAGACGGTGGGCCTGACGCCGACCCAGTTCGGCATGGCGATGCTGCTGCAGACCGGTGCCTACACGGCCGGTGCCGCGCTCACCGGGCAGTTGCTGCGCCGCGGGGTGGAGGCGAAGCGCCTCATCCCCGCCGGCCTCGCCTTCGTCGCCGTCGGCGCCATCGGCTTCGCCATCGGCCTGCGGCTGCTGCCGCCGTCGCTGCTCACGGTCATGGGACCGGCGGGGCTGTGGGCCTTCGGCATCGCGCTGGTCATGCCCGGCACGACCTCCGACGCGCTACTCGGTTATCCGACCATGGCCGGCGCGGCCTCGGCGCTGACCGGCTTCCTGCAAATCGGTGGCGGCCTCGCGGGGTCCACCGTCGCGGCGCTGCTGTTCGCCAGCCCCTTCGTGGCGCTGACGACGATCATCCCGGCGATGGCGGTCGTCGCCCTCCTCGCCTACGCTCTGCCCATTGCGCCGGAACAGCAGAGAAAGCCGTCCCCGGACCTTGAGGATCTGGAGGTGGCGGTCGACCCGGCGGCAGTGCTGGGAGCCGGCGGGGACGAGATCGAGACGGCGCTCGCCCGCCGCGCGCCCGGCGCGGCCGAGGAACGACGCCAGAACTGAGGCTGCCCCTGCCCCATCGCCGCCACGGCGCGGTTGTTGTACCGTTCGAAACCAAGGAGTTCCGATGACCAGCCAGCTCTTCCAGCCGATCCAGCTAGGCTCCCTTGCCCTGGAAAACCGGATCGTCATCGCACCGATGTGCCAGTACTCGGCGCAGGACGGCATGCCCGGAAGCTGGCATCTGATCCACCTTGGGCATCTAGCCCTCTCGGGCGCCGGCCTGCTGTTCCTCGAAGCCACGGCGGTGGAGCCGGAGGGCCGGATCAGCCCGGCCGACCTCGGGCTGTGGTCGGACGAGACGGAAGCCGCGCTGGCCCGCGTGCTCGACGCCGTCCGCGCGGAATCGGCCACGCCGCTGGGCATCCAGCTCGCGCACGCCGGGCGCAAGGCGTCCGTCCAGACGCCCTGGGAAGGTGGTGCGCAGATCGCGCTGGAGGACGGCGGCTGGAACTGCGTCGCACCATCGCCGATCCCGCAGAATCCGAATGAGCGCCTCCCCCTCGCTCTGGACGCCGCCGGACTGGAGCGCATCCGTGCCGCCTTCGCCGAATCGGCGCGCCGCGCGGCCCGGATCGGGTTGGACACCGTCGAGGTGCATGCCGCACACGGCTACCTGCTGCACCAGTTCCTCTCGCCGCTGTCCAACCGGCGCGACGACGCCTACGGCGGCAGCCTGGAAAACCGCATGCGCTTCCCGCTGGAGGTGTTCGAGGCGGTGCACGCCGCATTCCCCGCCGACCGCCCGGTGGGCGTGCGCGTCTCCGCCACCGACTGGGCCGAGGGCGGCTGGGACCTGGAGCAGACCATCACCTTCGCCCACGCACTCGGGGAGCGCGGCTGCGCCTACATCGACGTGTCCACCGCCGGCCTGACACCGGCCCAGTCCATCCCCGTCGGCCCCGGCTATCAGGTGCCGTTCGCCGAGGCAATCAAGCGCGCGACAAGCCTGCCGACCATTGCGGTGGGTCTGATCACCGAGCCGCTCCAGGCCGAAGCCATCGTCGCCGAGGGAAAAGCCGACATGGTCGCGCTCGCCCGCGGCATCCTGTACGACCCGCGCTGGCCCTGGCACGCCGCCGCCGAGCTGGGCGCCGAGGTCAAGGCACCCAAGCAGTACTGGCGTTCGCAACCGCGCGCGTACAAGCGGCTGTTCGGCACGACCTCCATCGAGCAGCGGTAGGCGCGGTTGCGCCGCTGCCCGAAGCGCGCTCCCCCATCCGGGGGTACAACGCTCCCCTCCAATTCGCCCGTGTACGCCGGGCGGACACCCCCTGCCGCCAAGCCTGTCGGCGGCAGGGGCACCCCCGTCCAGTGGTCACCCCATTTTCCGTAAAGGGAACGGAACCGCCTAGCCCGTCAGCGTGCCACCAAGGCCTTCCGCAAACCTCCTCACCATTGAGGACAACCAAAATTTGATATACTTAAGCATGGAGTAACTTAATACTCCACGCGACACATCGACCGCACACAACAACATTTCACAAAGGAAATAACTTTATTTCAAAATAAAAATCTTAGGAGTGCGCTAGAAAAAATCTTCCGCGACTCAACAATTCGCCTATTGACCACACACACTGACGACACCATAGTTTCCTAAGCAGTTGGGTCTAAAGCGTGAGCGAAATTTTCAGGGCAACCTCTTGCGGGCGAGCAATGCCTCGCCCGCCTCCTTTTCGCGACAACTGCCCGCATCAGATCAGGACGATCTCTATCCCGCGAAAGCGAGCTACCGGAATATTTTTCATGACCTATGACTTGGAATGTCAAATAACGGTCGACCAGTCGCTCGATCCCGCTTCGGAAGACCGTCTGCTTGAAGCCATATGGAGTTTCGAGGAATTCCTGAAGGCCAACGGCATCGGATTCGTGCTCGACCTCAAGGATGCCGATACCCAGTGCCGTATCCTGCGCTCCGTCTATTCCCGCTCCGGCTTCGAACAGCGCAACGCGGCGAGCCGGCAATGACCCCGCCCAAGCGCAGCATTACCCGGACATAGGCATCGAGCGCGCCGCTGCTGGGCGCCGTTCCGCTCAGGTCTCCAACGCCGTGAAGTACAGCGGGTTCGCCTTCTGGACGTCGGCGATGGAGATCTGCAGGTCGTGGAGGTGCAGGTTGATCGCCTCGGCAGCGCGGTCCGGGTCGTGGTCGGCGACGGCGTCCGCGATCGCCTCGTGTTCCTTGACCACCATCCCCATCCGGCCGCGCACCGGCAGGGTCAGGCGCCGGAACCGGTCGACCTGCACCTTCACCTGCTGGATCAGCGTCCAGAAACCGGGATAGCCCGCCGTCTCGGCGAGCAGCGCGTGGAACTCCTCATCGGCCTGATGGAAGCCGTCCTGGTCGCCGGCCGCCTCGCGCTCGCGCTGCACCTCCAGGCAGGCGCGCAGCCGGGCGATCTGGCTGCGGGTGGCGCGTTCGGCCGCGTAGCGCACCGTCGCCTCCTCCAGCACGCGGCGGATGGTGATGGCCTCCGGCAGCGCCGCAAGCGGGATGCGGGAGACGAAGGTGCCCGACTGCGGGAAGATCTCGATCAGGCCCTCGTCAGCCAGCTTCAGCACAGCCTCGCGCACCGGCGTGCGGCTGACGCCGTAGGTCTCGGCGACCTGCTTCTCGGCGATGGGCTCGCCGGGCTTGCGCCGCAGCGTGAGGATGTCGTCGCGCAGTTCACGGTAGATGGTGACCGACACCGTGGCGCCGCGCTGGACAGGCCGCGCGACCGCTCCCGCCAGAACGCGCCGGCGCGCCCGTACGGGCTTGGCGGCGCCTTGTTCCGTATCGGTTGCCGAGGTCTGCGAAGACTTTGTCAATTCCAACTCCGATACCCAAAGGCTGGCGGCGGACCCGATCCGGTATCAGCGCTCCGCAGGCGTGCCCCGCAAAGGGTTCGCTCCTCCCGCTGTGTTGCGGCCCCCCGTGTTTCCGAAATGGCGCTTTCCATTGCCCCGATCATACGGCCTCGCGCCGCGGAGCGTCAAACGGCGCGGCCCCTGCGACGGCCATCGACGCATCAGGGAGCGGTCGTTCCGAGATGGTCGGACATCCAGGCCTCCGCGGCCACGGGGTCGAAGCGGCGCTCCAGCGGGATGGCGTCGATGGCGGCGGCGCACACCTCGATGAAGGCCCGTTCCGCCCGGTTCAGCTTGGCGCCGGGGTTCCACATCAGGTGCAGATCGACCGGCGCCACCCCCTCCTCCGGCGGCAGCGGCCAGAGCCGGCCGTCGCGCACGTCGTGCTCGGCCACATGCTGGGGCAGCGGCCCCACGCCCAGCCCAGCGACGATCATGCGCCGCACCTCGTCCAGGTTGATCGAAGCGCCGACGATGCGGCTCTCGATGCCTTCCTGCGCGCGGAACACGGTCAACGGCGACAGCACCCCGCCGATCTGGTCCGAGGTGAAGGAGACGAACCCCTCGCTGCGCAGGTCGCTCAAGGTCAGGTCGCTCCGCCCGAACAACGGGTGCCGCGGCCCGCAGTAAAGACGGAAGAGTTGGCGCGCGAACAGCGCGTGGCCGACCAGCGGCGGCGGTTCGCGCATCAGGCAGAGGCCGAGCGACGCCGTCTTCTGCTGGATCGCCATGTGGATGTCGGCACTCGCCATCACGTCCAGGCGGAAGGTGACCTGCGGATGCATGGCGTGGAAACGCTCCAGGATGACGTCGAAGAGCGGCGACTGGATGCGGCTGGCCAGCAGGATGCGGATATGGCCGGAGATTTCCTCGCGGATCTCACGGATCAGCACGCCGAACCGCGAGATGTTGCCGTAGATCTCCAGAACCTCGGCGTAGATGACCGCGCCGGCCTCCGTCACCCGGAAGCGGCCATGGCCCCGCTCGATCAGACTGCGGCCGAGCTGGTCCTCCAGCCGCTTCAGCGCCTGACTGACCGCCGGCTGGGTCAAACCCAGACGGGAGGCCGCGCGCGTCACCCCCTGCTCCTGCACGATCACCATGAACGTGCGCAACAGATTCCAGTCCAACTGCTGGCCGAGACGCTCCAGATCGCGCACCGTCATCGGCAGAACCCCAGGGCCATAAATCCTCCTTATGCCGGCAATGAGGATTATCGATTTGGCGCCGAAGGAAAAGTTGATTTGTAATGCGTCCGTAATTAGCGGTCGGTGCCCCAGCCGAACAACAGAATACCAAGAGCAAGGGCATAGACCAAAGGTCATGAGCGAACCCTTTTCTTGTCGGGGTTTTCGCATCGGCGGCCCGGCGACCGCACGGGAGAGTGGTAGGAACGGAGACGTCATGCCCACATCCGGAAGGGATGGGCGGAGCACTGCGGCCGTGGACCGGAAGGCGATCCTGGACGCGGCGGCGAAGCTGCGCGAGGACGGAGTGCGCCTGCTTGCCGAGTTGGTTCGGCTTCCCAGCCTGCTGGGACAGGAGGGAGCGGCGCAGGATCTGATGGAGCGGACCTTCGCGGACCTCGGTCTGGAGGTGGACCGTTTCGCCATCGACGAGGCGGCCCTGAAGGAGCAGCCGGGCTGGTCGCCCTCGCTGATCTCCTACGAGGGGCGCGAGAACGTGGTGGGCATCCACCGGCCGCGCAACACCGCCGGGCGTTCCCTGATCCTCAACGGCCACATCGATGTCGTGCCGACCGGACCGGAGGAGTTGTGGTCCGCCCCGCCCTTCGAGCCGGTGATCCGCGACGGCCGGATGTACGGCCGCGGGGCCGGCGACATGAAGGCGGGGATCGCCGCCTTCGTCATGGCCTTCAAGGCGCTGCGGAGCCTGGGCCTGCAGCCCGCCGCCCCGGTCTACCTGCAATCGGTCGTCGAGGAGGAATGCACCGGCAACGGCGCGCTGGCCTGCGTGGCGCGCGGCTACCGGGCCGACGCCGCGGTGATCACGGAGCCGTTCAACCACACGCTCCAGGTCGCCCAGATCGGCGTGGTCCGCTGCGAGGTGGAGGTGACCGGCCGCCCGGCGCACGTGCTGGACACCGGCGCCGGCATCAACGCCATCGAGGCGGCATACCGGATCCTGTCGCATCTGAAGCGGCTGGAAACCGCCTGGAACCACCCGGAGGGCCGGCATCCCGCCTACGCCGGGCACCACCATCCCTAC
>JAEYOB010000866.1 GCA_023412175.1 Pseudomonadota bacterium
GCCAATGACTGGAGGAAACTTCGGTCTCAGGTCAGGCGACAACCTTCTTGAGCTTCTTGATCTGGGGCAACATCGGCGACTGGATCTTCGTGGCCGGCGGTGGTGCCGTGCTCGGCGGCGCGGTGCAGTCCGCCGTGCATGAGGCCTTCACACTCGCCTGACCGTCCATATGAGTGCCGTCGCTGCGGCCGCCTGCCGCATGCGTCTGTACACAGGTTGCCATGACGTTCGCTTGACTCTTGCAAACGGCCCCGGCAACCGGGGCGGGGCTGTCCAAGAAGTGGGCGAACCTAGGGAAATCAAGGAATGCAGGGGTTTCTTCCCCTGCTCAAAACGTGAGCAAGGCCGTCACGGACCTGTCATTATCGGGGTGCCGCGGCCTTGCCCTCAGATTCGCGCACAGGCTTATCCACAATTTCTGGGGATATCCGGACGATTGGGCAGAGCGTTATGCCGTGTCGGAGGATCGGCCGTAGAGATGGGCTGCGGTCACGCCGACATCGAGCCGCGTGAGCGGCAAGGGCGGCGGTGAGAGCGACAGACGCAGGGCCTGATAGGTTGCTTCGCTCGACAGGCCGTAAGGCGCCGCATCGTTGTTGTCGAAAGCGTAGTAGACGGCCTCCACGCCTGCGATCACCAGCGCGGCGAGGCACATCGGGCAGGGGTGGCCGCTGGCGTAGACCACGCTGCCCTTCAGGTTCGGCCGTCCCAGGCGACGGCTGGCCGCGCGCACGGCCTCCATCTCGGCGTGGGTGGTCGGATCATGGCTGTGCACGACGTCGTTGACGCCGGTGGCGATGATGGCGCCGTCGATCGCCAACACGGCGCCAAATGGACGTGCCCTCCGGTCGCGGTTGATTTCGGCAAGGCGCACGGCCTCGCGCAACAACTCCTCATGGCTTGGCATTGGGCTTCCTTTCGTCTCGACGATCATCGGGCTCCGGCAACGCGCAGCATGGCCGCGATCGGCTCATAGCCGTGCTGTGCAGCGTGCTGAAGCGGCGTCACGCCATCGCGGTCGGGGAGATTGACGTCTGCTCCGGCCTCGATGAGAAGGCGCACGATCTCGACGTGTCTGGGGCCGCCGTCGCCAAGGATGATCGCCTCGAGCAGCGCCGTCCAGCCCAGCTTGTTGACGTGATCGACGGCGACGCCGGCTTCGATCAAGGCGCGCACGGTATCGACATGTCCGCGCTCTGCGGCTGGGATGAGCGCCGTGCCGCCGAAGCGGTTGGTGCTGCGGAGATCCGCACCGTGAGCGAGCGTGAGGCGCAGGATCTCAAGATGGCCTCGGGCGCCGGCGAGCAGGTAAGGGCTGTCTTCGATCGCATCCTTGGCGTTCACGTTGGCGCCGGCTTCGATCAGAATCCTGGCCGCCGCGACGTGGTTGCCCTGAGCCGCCGCCAGGAGGGCTGTGCGCCCGCGCCCGTCGCGGGCATCCACCGTTGCCCCGGTGTGCAGAATGCGCGTCACCGTTTCGGCATCGCCAACCTCGGCGGCGGCGATGAGCTGGAGATCGGTCGGGGACGCGGCGTTCGACCGTCCGGCATTGAGCGCCATGGCCATAATCACCATCCCCAATACGGCCCCCAATGCGGCGGCGTGGACGGTCAGCCTCATGGGAGCCCTGTTCAAGAAACCGGTCTGACCCGCGACACAACGAGAAGGGTATCCGGCTTCTGGCTTCGGTGCACCACTGCCATAGCCGCGCGGCCTTACCTTACCACCACGCTGCCGGGCGGCTGCCGCCCAGCCGCTGCACCAAGCCTTGCAGCCGCATGCGCCGCACGCCCCACCACAGCGTTGCCCGCACCGGCGGCGGCAGGAAGCCGAAGCGGGGCCCCAGCCCGGCCCGACGGGTTTTTGCCGCGGTGGCCGTGCCGTCGTACGCCGCGCGCCCGACGCTGATGATGTTCCGCCCGGTGTCCAGCACCAGATAGGTCGCTCGCCGCTCGTCGGTGCGCGGCTCGCCGATGGTGCCGGGGTTGACCAGATAGCGGCAGCCGTCGCGCAACGGGATATCGTCCGCGCCGCGCGCCAGTTCCCGCTCCTCGCCATCGGGGCCGAGTTCGTAGACGCCCAGCCGGTGCGTGTGTCCGAAGGCGCAGACCCGCGCGCCGGAGGGGTGCGCCGCCAGCGCGTCGAAACTCAGCCGGCGCCGCTCCGGCGTGTTGATGCGCAACAGTTCGCAACCCTCGTCCACATGCAAGGCACCGTGCACGACGACGAGCCGGTCGTCGATGTGGGCCTTGAGCGGCAGGCCGTGCAGGAATTCCAGCGAGCCCGCATCGATCCGCTTGCGGGTCCAGGCGATGGCACGGATGGCGGTGTTGCTGAACCCTTCGGTTGGGATCTGTCCGGTGACCGCGCGGTCGTGGTTGCCGGCGATGCACAGCGCGTCCGCCCTGTGCAGCAGGGTCACGCATTCCGCGATGTCGGTGTTGTAGCCGACGATGTCGCCCAGGCAGACGATGCGGTCCACGCCGCGCGCCCGGATCGAATCGAGCGCTGCGCGCAACGCCTCGGCGTTGGCGTGGATGTCCGAGAGGATGGCGATCTTCATGCGGTGTCCCTGGTCACGGGACGCATTATCC
>JAEYOB010000868.1 GCA_023412175.1 Pseudomonadota bacterium
GGTGGGGATCGGCCCCAGATAGTCGCGCATCCGGCCCTTCTCGGTGAAGCGCTTGCGGAAGCGGGAGTGCGCGAACACCGGCCCCAGCCTCGGCACCACGCCGCCGGCGATGTAGACGCCGCCGCGCGCCCCCAGCGTCAGCGCGAGATTGCCGGCCACCGTGCCGAGCATGGCGCAGAACATCTCCACGGCCTCGGCGCAGTGCGCGTCCGAGCCGTCGGTCCCCTTGCCGGTGACCTCCGCCGGCGTCAGCCTGTCCGGTTCGCGGCCGTCGATGATCGACAGCGCCTCGTACAGGTTGACGAGGCCGGGGCCGGACAGCACGCGCTCCGCCGAGACGTGCTCGTACTTCTTGCGCAGTTGCCCGAGCACGGCGCTCTCGCGGTCGCTGACCGGCGCCATGGTGGTGTGTCCGCCCTCGGCGGCCAGGGCGGTCCAGCCCTTCGGCCCCGGCACCAGACCGGAGACGCCCAGGCCGCTGCCCGGCCCGAGGATGCCGATGACGGCGCCGGCCTCCGGAGCGCCGTCGCCGACCTGCATGCGGTCGTCCTCGCGCAGGCGCGGCACCGACAGCGCGACCGCGGTGAAGTCGTTGATCACCCGCAGTCGGTCCAGTCCCAGCGTGGCGCGCACCCGCTCCACGGAAAAGGTCCAGGGCAGGTTGGTGATGACGACGTGGTCGCCGGTGACCGGGCCGGCGACGCAGAACGCCGCCCGCCGCGGCCGCACGGTGGGGTGGGCGCCGAGATACGCCTCGGCCGCTGCTTCCAGCGACGGGAAATCGGCGCAGCGGAAGATCCGCGAATCGTGGATGCCCGAATCGTCGATCAGGCCGAAGCGGGCGTTGGTGCCGCCGATGTCGGCGACCAGCGCCAATCCCGTGTCTTCGCGTTGCTCGGTCATGCGTAGGGCGCTCGCGTCAAGGCGTTCACATAAGCCTCGCGCCACGCGGTGATGTCGTTGCGGCGCAGGGTTGCCATCATGGCGGCGTGGCGCTCCTTGCGTTCCTCCAGCGACATGATCAGCCCGCGCTGCAGCGTGTCCGCCACCCCCTCCACGTCGTAGGGGTTGACGATCAGCGCCTCCGTCAGCTCGTGCGCCGCACCGGCGAACTCCGAGAGCACCAGCACACCCGGATTCTGGGGATCCTGGCACGCCACGTATTCCTTCGCCACAAGGTTCATGCCGTCGCGCAGCGGAGTCACCAGCCCGATGTTGGCCTGCCGGTAGAACCCGGCCAGGATGCGGCGCCCGAAGCTCTTGTTCAGGTAGCGGAGCGGCACCCAGTCTAACTCGGCGAACCGGCCGTTGATGCGGCCGGACAGCTCGGACAGCTCGCGGCGGATGGCGATGTACTCAGGCACGTCCTCCCGGCTCGGCGGGGCGATCTGGAGGAAGGAGACGCGGTTGGCGTGCTCGGGGTAGGATTCCAGAAGCTGCTCGAACGCCTCGAAGCGGTGCGGCAGGCCCTTGGAATAGTCCAGCCGGTCGACGCCGATGATCAGCCGCCGCCCCACCAGGCTTTCGCGCAGCCGTTCGGCGTGGCGCGAGCGGGCGGCGGTGTGCGCCAGGCGCTCCAGGTTGGCGGTGTCGATGCTGATGGGGAAGGCGCGGGCCAGCAGGGTCCGGCCGAAGGCGTTGATGCGGCAACCGCCCTCGTGGCCGCGGTCCTCCACCTCGCCCTGCGCCTCGTAGCGGATGTAGTTGGCGAAGCAGCGCAAATCGACTTCGGTGTGGAAGCCCACCAGATCGTAGGCGCACAGCTCCCGCACGAGGTTGTGGTGGTTGGGCAGGACCTTCAGCACCTCCGGCGCCGGGAACGGCGTGTGCAGGAAGAAGCCCATCCGCTGCCCGCAGCCGCGCGTGCGCAGCTCCTCGCCCAACGGGATGAGGTGGTAGTCGTGCACCCACACCATGTCGTCGGGGTTCAGCAGCGGTGCCAGCCGGTCGGCGAAATAGCCGTTGACCCGCCGATAGCCGTCGCGCGTGCGGCGGTTCACCGAGATCAGGCCGAGCCGGTAATGGAACAGCGGCCACAGGGTCTGGTTGGCGAAGCCGTTGTAGTATTCCTCGTGATCGCGCCGGCCGAGGTCGAGGGTGGCGTAGGTGAGGCGGCCGACCTCGGTGCGCGTCGGCTCAAGCTGCGACTCGCCGTCGACGACGGTGCCGCTCCAGCCGAACCAGATGCCTCCGGTCTTCTTCAGCGCCGCCAGGACGGCGACGGCCAGCCCCCCTGCCGCCTGCTTGCCCTCATCGACGGGGGCGACGCGGTTGGACACGACGACCAGTCTGCTCACGCGTGAAACTCCCGGTAACGGTCGGCCGCCCCTGCAGCGGAAGCCGGGCGGCCGTGCCCAGGACAAACGATGGCTTCGACCGCTTGGTTCCCGCCGGGACTTGCCGGCGCGCCGCGGCGCACCAGAGTCGTTGCGCCGGTGGCCTTTTGGGGAAAGGCGCGGCACGGACCTATCCGTTTCGACCAAACCATTACCTTTTTTCATTGTGCATTGCGGCATGTCTTATGCCGAGCGTGAGTGTCCTTATCCCGATGGTTCAAGCTAAGCCACTGCCAACGCTAAATAAAAAATTTCTCCCTTGATCGACCGTCGCGTCGGTCTCATATTGTGCAGTGCGACATCGGTCGTGTTTCGACGCGGTCGGTGGCGTAACGCACTTCTTGGGCGTTTCCTCCCTAGACTCGGGCCGCGGGGTTTCCCCGCGGCCTTTTTTCTTTTGGTCCCGACGCCTTCCGAAGCCGGCGGAACGGCGTCAGCGCACCGCCAGCGCCGGGTAGCCGCGCCGCACCGCGGCGGCGGCGAACGCGGCGATGCCGGCCTTGATCAGATCGCCGGGAACGAAGGCGAGCGCTCCGGCCGCGGCCTTGTCGAACGGCACGCCGCCGACCAGGGCCAGCCAAAGGATGCCGAGCGGGTAGACCGCGCCGATGCCGCCGAGGGCACAGGCGACGAACAGGGACACGACGTTGCCGGGGCGGGGCAGCCGCTCGGCCAGCCATCCTATGACAAAGGCGCCCAGCGGGAAGCCCAGGAAGAAGCCGCCGGTCGGTCCCAGGAGTACGCCGAAGCCGCCGCGCCCGCCGCTCAGCAGCGGCAGCCCACTGACGACCAGCACCACGAACAGCAGCAGCGCCAGCCCGCCGCGCCGGGCGCCCAGCATGGCGCCGGCCAGCATCACGCCGAGGGTCTGCGCCGTGATCGGCACGGGGATGAACGCCAGCGGGATCGGCGGCAGCAGGCCGAGGGCGGCCACGATGGCGGCGAACAGGGCGCAGTGGACGATGTCGCGGGTGTCGAGCGTGCTCACTCTGTCGTCTCCTTCAACGCGGATCATAGCCGCGGGCTTCCAGCGCATCGCTCAGGGTGTCGGCCATGCGCAGGGTCTTCACCAGAAGCGGAACCAGCAAGGCCAGGGCGCTACGCTCCACGCCGCGGGCGCGCTGTGCCATGCGGATCTCCTGGACGAGGTCGAACAGCACCGGGATCAGCCGGATGGTCAAGGCAAGCATAAGGCTGAGCTTGCCGGCGTTCACCCCCAGCGGGCGCAGCACGCCCAGCGCGCGCTCCAGGGTCTCGACCATCGCCGAGGCGCGCGTTGTCAGCGTCACCAGGGCGGACAGCAGCACCAGCAGGGCGACGCGGCCGACCATCACCGCCCCGGCCTCCCAGCCGACGAACGCCGCCTGCGCCGCGAACAGCACCAGCAGCACCGGCACGAGCGGGCGCAGTTGGTCGAGGGCGGTGCGCACCGGCAGCCGCGCCAGCGCGAACAGCAGCAGGCACGCGGCCAGCGCCGCTCCCAGCACAAGGAGGTCGGAAACGAAGAACACCGCCGTGGCGGAGACCGCCAGCCCGGCCAGCTTCCACCCGGCGGGCAGGGCGTGGATGGCGGTGTCGCGGTGGAGGTAGAGGCCCAGCATCAGCCCATCCGCGCCAGATAGGCGGCGATGGCCGGCGCGGGTGCGTCGTCGGCCACCACGCGCCCCTCGTCCAGCACGATCACCCGCTCGGCTTCGGCGACGAGGTCCAGGTCGTGCGACACGACGATGGCGTTCTCCGGCAGGTCGCGGATGACCTGGGCGATGTGGCGGCGGTTGCGCAGGTCGAGCAGCGTGGTCGGTTCGTCGAAGACGACGTAGGCCGGTTCGAGCACCAGCACCGACGCGATGGCGAGCAGCTGCTTCTGGCCGCCGCTCAACAGGTGCGCTGGCCAGTCGCGGTGCCCGGTCAGGCCGAAACGCGCCAGCACGGCGTCCACCCGCCGGGCGATCTCGTCGCGCGGCAGCCGGAGGTTCTTCAGGCCGAAGGCGATGTCCTCCCCGACCGTGGGGTAGACGATCTGCACGTCCGGGTCCTGGAAGACGAAGCCGACCCGGCGGCGGACCGCCCTGGCGTCGTTGCGCGTGTCGAGGCCGTCCACCAGCACCCGGCCCTCGCTGGGCAGCACGAGGCCGTTGAGCAGGCGCGCCAGCGTGCTCTTGCCCGAGCCGTTGCTGCCGACCACCGCCACGCGCCGTTCGCCGAGGGACAGGTCGATGCCGCGCAGCACCTCGCGCTCGCCGAACCGGTGCCGCACATTCCGCAACTCGATCACAGCACCCGTTCTCCCATTGGCCGGGAAGACCCCGCCGGCCCTGGCGATGTCCGCAAGGGCGTCAGCGATCCGTGGCCGCCGGCAGCGGATCGGCGCCGGGGCCGACGACGGAGCGGAAGGCGCCGCTGTCCGGCTCGTGCACCAGCAGGTCGGCGGCGCCGACGTCGAACAGGCAGCCGTGCAGCGTCAGCGTTCCGGCCTGGATGCGCTCCAGGATCCAGGGAAAGGTCTTCAGGTTGGCGAGCGACTGGCGGATCGTCTCGCGCTCGGCCGCCGCGCACGCC
>JAEYOB010000238.1 GCA_023412175.1 Pseudomonadota bacterium
ACCATCCAGTCCAGCCAGCCGCGCTTCGGCGGCGCCGGCGTGCGCACCGGCGGCGGGCTCGCCAGCGCGGTCTGGCCGTTCCTGTAGGGGTCGGGCAGGTAGTGGCAGTTCACGTCGGCCAGCGTGCGGTAGCAGTAGACGTTGGACCGGTCGATGACCACCTGCTCGGGGCAGTAGGAGCCGGTCTGCTCGTAGCTGACCGCCGAACAGTCGCGGCCGACGATTCCCGAGGCGACATGGTCGCCCCGCGTCTTCTTGGTGGCGTTCAGGGAGGCGAAGTCAGCCACGCCGGTGGCGAGCGTGACCGTGCTCATGGGGATGCTCGGCGTCCAGCACCCGGTGAGCAGGCTGCCGGCCAGCGTCAGGACGGCGATGCGGCGAAGCGGCGACATGGCCCGGTTGCGACTCCTGTGGATCCCCTGCTCAAGCATTGCACGCACGCCCTGTTAACAAGGGATGAATTCAGCGCATCAGCGTACAGATCCGCGACCGGCATTCGACGAGGACGAAGGCGTCCTTGTCCTCCGAACAGCCGACCTTGAACACGGTGCTGGCACCGCGTCCGACGAGGTGGCGCAGCACCTCCACCTTGGTCGGCGTGCAGCCGCCGCTGCGCGCCGCTTCCTTGGCCTCCGCCTGACCGGCGGAAACGCCGGCGGCAGCGGCCGGAACGGAGGCCAGCAGCAGGAGGGGCGGCAGGAGCAGGACGGGGAACGAGGTGTGGCGCATGGCCCCAGTATGCCACGCCCGACGCGCCGGAGCCACGCCCGCGCCCACCGCCCCGGACGGCGTGGGAACGTCCAAAGAAAAGGCCCCTCGTCCGAGGGGCCTTCGCAGACGATAGGCTGTTCCGTTTCGGGAGACGGCCGCGCCGCCAGGATGTCTTGCGACTTGCCAGGAGTTGCGGATGGCAAATCCAGCGGGCGAGCGGTCTGACCCGGACCGGGAATTGCCCGCCACACGATACTGTGCTCCGGTTGTGACAGGTGCGCAAATATACCGTTTAGCGCGTTGTTTGCTGGCAAACCGCTTTGAAATTCGAACCAATTCCGCAAACGAAAAGGGCCACCCCGAAGGGTGGCCCTTGCCGTGACGAACCGGAAACCGGCCGATCAGACCGAGTAGTACATCTTGTACTCGATCGGGTGCGGCATGGTCTCGAAAGCCATCATCTCTTCCGTGCGCAGCTCGATGTAGGATTCGATGAAGTCCTTGGTGAACACATCGCCCTTCATCAGGAAGCCGGCGTCGGCCCGCAGGCTGTCCAGCGCCTCGCGCAGCGAGCCGCAAACCGTCGGGACCTTGGCCAGTTCCTCGGCCGGCAGGTCGTAGAGGTTCTTGTCCATCGCGTCGCCGGGGTGGATCTTGTTCTGGATGCCGTCGAGGCCGGCCATCAGCATGGCGGCGAAGGCCAGGTACGGGTTGGCCGACGGATCCGGGAAGCGGACCTCGACGCGCTTGCCCTTCGGGCTCGCCACGTACGGGATGCGGCAGGAGGCCGAGCGGTTGCGGGCCGAGTAGGCCAGCAGCACCGGCGCCTCATAGCCCGGGACCAGGCGCTTGTAGCTGTTGGTCGACGGGTTGGTGAAGGCGTTCAGCGCCTTGGCGTGCTTGATGATGCCGCCGATGTAGTACAGCGCCAGCTCCGACAGGTCGGCGTAGCCCGAACCCGCGAACAGCGGCTGGCCTTCCTTCCAGATCGACTGGTGGCAGTGCATGCCCGAGCCGTTGTCGCCGAAGACCGGCTTCGGCATGAAGGTGGCCGACTTGCCGTAGGCGTGGGCGACGTTGTGCACCACGTACTTGTAGTACTGCATGTTGTCGCCGGTGCGGACCAGCGTGTCGAACTTGATGCCCAGCTCGTGCTGCGAGGCGGCCACCTCGTGGTGGTGCTTCTCGACGGGCACGCCCATCTCGGCCAGGACGCTCAGCATCTCGGCGCGCAGGTCGGCGCCGCTATCGATCGGGGCGACCGGGAAGTAGCCGCCCTTGATGCCCGGGCGGTGGCCCAGGTTGCCGTCCTCGTAGGCGCGGTCGGAGTTGTAGTGGCCTTCCTCGGAGTCGAACTGGTACGACACCTTGTTCATCTCGACCGTGAACTTCACGTCGTCGAAGACGAAGAACTCAGCTTCCGGGCCGAAGTAGACGGTGTCGCCGATGCCGGCCGACGCGGTGTAGCGCTCGGCGGCCTTGGAGATCGAGCGCGGGCAGCGGCCGTAGGGCTGGCCGGTCGACGGCTCGTACACGTCGCACAGGATGTTCAGCGTCGGCTGGGCGGCGAACGGATCCATGATGGCGGTCGTCGGGTCGAGCTTCAGGATCATGTCCGACTCGTTGATCGCCTTCCAGCCGGCGATCGACGAACCGTCGAACATGATGCCGTCCTCGAAGACGTCCTCGTCAATCGTCGAGACGTGCTGGGCCGTGTGATGCAGCTTGCCGCGCGGATCGGTGAAGCGGAGGTCCACGTACTTGACGTCGTGTTCCTTGATCAGGTCGAAGACCTTGCTGATGTCGGACATGTTTGTCATTCCACGCTTATAAGGTTTGGGGCCCGCTGCGTCGCGTTCGGCTCTTGGAATCGGGCCGCTGAAGACGGCGCGTGCGGCGGAGGTTATGTCACGTCTTACCTGAGGAAACAACGCGGCGCACGGAACGGTCTGGACCGTACGGCCGGTGCGGCTGTTCGTGGCCGCCGCTGGCGGCTGCCGGGGCCGCGTTGCTGATTCGGGTCGGACGCATGCTGGACGTAGTGGCTGGTGGGCGCCGCCTCAGATGGCGTCGGCGCCCTTTTCTCCGGTGCGGATCCGGATCACCTCCTCGACGGGAGTGACGAAGATCTTGCCATCGCCGATCCGGCCGGTGTGGGCCGCCTGCTGGATCGCTTCGACCGCACGTTCGACCAGGGCATCCTCCATCACCACCTCGATCTTCACCTTGGGCAGGAAGGCGACGACGTATTCCGCCCCGCGGAACAGTTCGGTGTGGCCCTTCTGGCG
>JAEYOB010000245.1 GCA_023412175.1 Pseudomonadota bacterium
GCGGCGTATCTGGGCGCAGGTGACGACTAAGCTGCATCGCCATGCCGTCGGCCTCGGCCTCTACCCAGCGGGCGAACTGCCGATACCGCTCGGCGCGGTCCCAGTACCAGCGCGGCATCTGGGCGTGGCAGCGTTCCATGTCGCCCTCCCAGGCCGCCATGCGGAACAGGCCGCTGGGAGAGCGCTCTGCGGATGCGGTCGCCATGGGCGTTACTCCGCGGCCTCGCGGGCCTCCTCGCGCTTGATGATCTCCGACTTCTTCTGGGCGAACAGGCCGGTGATGCGGTGCTGCGCCGCCTTGTCCACCGAACCGATCTCGCGCAGGCGGGTGCCGATGCCGGCGCGCCAGACCTCCTCCAGGTCGTCCAGGTCGAGGCAGGCGCTCAGCCGCTTCCTCACCTCGGCCTCGAACGCGGCAATGGCGTCGGGCTGAAGCTCCGGGTTGGACTTGGCGGCGAAGTACGCCTCCGATTCCTCGCGGTACTTGGAATCGTCGAACTGCCCCATGTAGACGTCGGCGGCGAGGCCGATCTGCAGCAGACATTTGCCCACCGCGTCGGTCATCGACATCTTGAAGCACTCGTCGTCCGGCGCCTCGATGCCGTTGCGCCGGCGGACCATCTCGGTGCCGCCCCACTGCGGGCCGGTCCAGCACTTCTCGCCGCTCGCCGGGTCGATGTACCAGACGCGGGCGCAGATGAAGATCATGCGCTCGGCGATGGTCCAGTCCATCTGCTCATAGCCCCAGCCCTTGCCGACCGGACCGAACACCTCGGTCATCATCTGGAAGCGCCAGGTCGGGTCGATCTGCGTGCCGCGGAAGCCGCCGCTGCGGGTGAACGGCTTCGTCGCCTTCGGATCGGTCCGCTTCAGGCGGTTCCACAGGTCGAGGTTGCCGTGGTGCGGCGCCTCCCCGGCGCCGACCTTCGGGCCGTCGGTCTTGGTCTCGGCCTTGCCGGTCTCGGCAATGGTGTCGGCTTTGCTCATACGTCCCATCGATGGGATCCCCTATACAAGCTGTTGATCTCTCCCCTCACCCCAGCCCCCGTCGAGGACGGCGGACAAGCTGAGGTCAGCGGAGACCGGTTCCCAGGCCTCGACCCGCTCCAGCGCCCGCCGGGGCGGATCGCCGTAGCGCAGGCTCAGGCGCCCTTCGCGGTCGCGCGCGAGGTACAGGCCGGCGACGAACGCCACCTTGGCGTCGGCCGGCATCAGGGCCTTCAGCGCGGCCTCGGCCTCGCGGCACTCCAGCGCCGCCGGGCGCCGCTCGACCAGCGTGGCGGCGAGCGTGGCGAAGCGGTTGTGGCGCTCCATGTTCACCACCCGCAGCGTCTCGTAGAGCGGCGCGTCGGCGGGCAGCGGGTCTGACGGCTCCACATCGTTCGCCACGTGCCACCAGAAGGCCTCCAGCGTGGCGAGCAGCCGTTCGCACTCCGCCTCGGAACGCCGCACCCGCATCAGGGCGTGCCCGGTCGGGCGCAGGATCGACAGCATGCCGCGTTCCAGCCCGGTCGCCAGGAACTGGTGCTGAAGCTGCCAGTGGTAGCGCTGCGCCAGTTCGGCGTCGGACTGGAAACCGCCGGAGAACTTCGCTTCCACCAGCGTGTCCGGCTCGCCGACCGGGGCGCCGTCCCAACTCAGGAAATCGGGGTGGGCGACCAGCCAATTGTGCTCGGGATGGACGGCGGTCTCTTCCGCCGGAACGCAGGGCACGCCGGTGGCGTGCTCGACGAAGCGCGGGTGCAGGTGCTCGGTGACGATGCCGATCTGTACGGCGGCGACGAGATCCAGGTTGGCCGACTCGGCGCGCCCGGTCTTCTCGCGCCACAGCGCGAGCCAGTCGCCAGCCATCACGCGCCCGGCATCGGACGAACCGATCCGCCCGGCCCGCAAGGCCTTCTGCCGTTCCGTAATCGCCATGCCACGCCGCCCGATGCGAGTTTGCAGCCAACCCGGCGTTAACCATGGCGCCGGACCTTAAATATGGCTGCTTTTTCGCATCGTTCAAGAACAAAAAGAGAACCTGTAGCGTAGCCGTAAGGTGCGAAGAATCGAAGATTCGACGCCTGGAAAGAAACAGCGACGCTTCAGCTTAGGGCACGTCTGTCCGGCAGCTTGGACTCTTCCGCTTCATCATGGCCGGACCGGGAACCGCTACTCCTTCAACGGCCGCACCACGTGCACCGCGACCCCCGCCACGTGGGCGTCGTCGAGCGGTGTCGGGCCGCAGTCGGGATCGGTCGAGACCGGCAGCAGATGCGGCGGGAAGAAGCGGTAACCGCACACGAAGCGGTCGGTTATCGTGATCACCACGTCGCCGGGCTTCGGCGGCAGCAGATCGAGCGGTTCCAGCACCACCCGGTCGTTCGGCAGCACGCCCGCGGCGTTCAGGCTGCGCGAACCGATCTTCAGCGCGAAGGCCCGGCGCGAGGCCGGGCGGTCCACCGCCACGCTGGCGCTGCCGTCCCGCAACGCCGCGGCAAGGTAGGCCTCCCCCGCCCGCCGGCCCAGCGCCATCAGCGCGTGCACCTGATCGAGATCGAGGAGCGGCACCCGGCACGCCGCCGGTGGCGTGTCGCCATCGAGGAAGCGCGGTTCGGAACCGGCGGCGCGCGCCAACCGGCCGATGGTGTCGGCGCCGGGCATGCTGCCCTCCACCGGGTCGCGCAGGAAGCGGGTCAGGTTGGTGGGCGTCACACCGGCGGCGCGCGCCCAGGCACCCGCGCTCCAGTCATGCGCCTCCATGACCCCCGTCATCCAGCGCAGCAGCGCCCGCCGTGTGTTGTCCATGCAAGCCCCTTCACCTCGGCACCTGCCAGAAAGGTGCATGGACTCTGCGCATTCGCAAGCGATTCCGATGGATAAGCCGAAAAATTACCCTGTTTGAGCTGCAAAATCGCATGAGTAGTATGTGCGGGAATCGGTCGTCGCTATTCCGCGCGCGCCTTATCCGGACGGGGTTTACAGGCGGCCTTCGTCCTGCAGCATCAGCCGGTGGACGGTGTTGGCGGCGATGGCCGCCTGGCCCATGGCGACGGAGATCTGGTTGAGTCCCTCCACAACGTCGCCGATGGCGAACAAGCCATCCACGTCGGTGCGGCAGTGCCCGTCTACGGCAAAGCGGCCGGTCCCGCCCAGGCGGGCGCCGAGGGGCTTGGCCGGATCGGCCCGCGGCACGGCCCCGAGCGCCGAGTAGAGCGTATCGTAGGCCAGACGCTCGCCCGCAGCGGTGGTCAGCGCGACGATGCGGCCGCCCTCGGTGTGCACCTCGGCCACCGGTTCCTCAATGGTGCGGACGCTCCGGTCGGCGAGGCGGCGGCGCTCGTCGTCGGACAGGCCTGATGGATTGCCCAGCGTCAGAAGCGTCACGTCGTCGGTGTAGGTGCGCATCCACAACGCCTCGCCCACCGCCTCGGCGCCATGGCCGATGACGCCGATGCTCTGGTCGATCACCTCGAAGCCGTCGCAGATCGGGCAGTGACGGATCAGGCCGCGCTGCACCGCCTGATAGAGGTTCGGCAACACCGGCTCCACGTCGATGACGCCGGTCGCCATGATCACGGCGCGGGCGAGCACCTCTCCCCCCTCCTCGGTGCGGGCGACGAACACGCCGTCGAGCCTTTGCACCGACGCGACGCAGCCGCGCTCGACCGGCGCGCCGTAACGCTTGGCCTGGGCGCGCATGCGTGCAAGCAGGTCCATACCGGTGACGCCATCCGGGAAGCCGGCGTGGTTGTGCGACAACGGAATCCAAGCGGCGCGCGGGGCACCGGCATCGATCACCACGAAGCGGCGGCGGTAACGCGCGAGGTAGATGGCGGCGGTCAGCCCGGCCGGCCCGCCGCCGACCACGACGACGTCCAGGGGAGCATCGCTCATGCGTCCGGCCCTTCACCGCTCCGGCGGGATGCGGAAGGGGCTTCGGCACGCGCGCCCACCATCGGAGGGTCCACGATCGGCATACTTCCGAGAACAGTGCCGGCCCCGCCGGGTTCCCGCAGCGCAGCAAGCGTCCCTTCGCCGCGCCACCCCCGTTGACCGCCTTTGGTTGCTCGGATACCCCTGCATTCACCCGCAGAGGACGCATCGCCGTGGCCACAACCGTTCCGTCCATCAGCCCTCCGGACATCGACCCCGAGATCCTCGACATTGAGCCGATGATCCGCAACTTCGGTGGGCGGACCGCGGCGGTGAACGACCTTTATGCCCTGTTTCTGCGCAATGAGGAGCAGTTGGGCAACGACCTCGCTGCCCGGCTGGAGGCGGGGGACCTCCAGGC
>JAEYOB010000309.1 GCA_023412175.1 Pseudomonadota bacterium
GCATAGATCACGTAGATCTGCCCGCGCTCCACATGCAACCTCCAGGAACCAGAGGATACGATAACGGCGAGCACGGCAAAAGCGGTTATGAGATGCACCTTGTTCGAAGTGCCGAACGCCTTGTACATGAGCCCCACGGTAAGCAGAAGCAGCGCATATTGGAGAAAGGTCCAGAGCAGCCGCATGGTGGGGAAATGCACGGGTGCCATGGGCGCCATGAACAATGCCTGGAAGGGAGAACCTGTGAATCTTGTTAGCTCGGAACCAGGTGGCACCATGGGGTCGGCGAACCGTTCCGGATCACCAGGTCTCCATGGTTCAAAGTAGGGAGAACGGCCTTCCAGTAGACTCCTGGATCCGATCACCTTATCCCGCAGATCCGCCCCGCCGTATTTTCTTGTAAGATGCAGGTCCACAAGAAGACCCGCCAGCAGGATCAAGAGACCGGCCCATAGGGCGGGCCGTCGCAAGGGCACGTTGGAAAGGTCCATGTTTTGGCTGCGGCTTACGAACGTACAGCGGGATAAAAGGTTTCGATGCAGGGCCGCCGAACAATTATCAGGCGGGCAGCTGGTAAATGTTTCGGAACTATGATCATGTTCTACGGGTCACCTCCATCATTGGTCCGTTCGATCCAAATGCTGCAATGGACCAGTAGGGCGCGACCCGTGGATTAATGTCAACACTTCCACGGATCACGAGAAATCACCTACCCGATCCAATGCAACACATGGGAAGCTTTGGGTAGGCCCTCCCTGTTCCAACGGCTCGGCCCATATGTTGGGGGCCGTGCCCAGAAACCAAATATCAGAACGCATGAAAAGAAAAGTACTCCTAACTACGGTTTTGATCCTTTCCGGTAGCATGATGAATGGCCAGATCTTGATCCAGGAGGATTTCGATGATGCCGCAGCGGGTTCCATGCTCGTAGGATCCCTCGGCGCTCCCTGGGTCACATGGAGCGGGGACATGTCCGAGGATGTCATGATCACCGATGAACAGGCCTTTTCCGAGAATAACAGTGTCCTCTTCACCTCGGCCGATCCTCAGAATGGAGGACCGGGCGATGTACTCCTGAACCTGGGCGAATTGAATACGGGAGTTTATGGCATCACATGGGCGATGTATGTGCCTTCAGGTAACGGTGCCTACTTCAACATCCAGCATACGGAAACGCCAGGAGAGGAATTCGGGATCGAAGTGGTGCTCCGCTCCAGTGGCAGCATCGAGTTCATCGCCAATAACGTCACCACTACCGATGCCACCTTTCCGCATGATGAGTGGTTCACGGTGGGCATATATGTGAACGTAGCGCTGAGCCAGGGTCTTTTGCAGATCAACGAAGGAGAACCCCTGGCCTGGCCTTTCGGTACGCTTTCCAGTGGTGGCCAAGGCATGGCCCAGCTGGGAGCGATCAACTTCTATACTTACGCAGGTGGTGATAACGTACACTATTACATAGACGATGTGCTTGTAGTGGACCTCACTTCGGTGAACGTGGACGAACATGAAGGTGTGGTGGCGAACATCTATCCCAATCCTGTTTCCGACCATCTGAATGTGGAGGTAGCGAACGCTTCCGGTACCGCAGTGGTATCCTTACTTGATGTTTCCGGACGTACGATCCTGGAGGGAAGAACGTTCCTTCAGCAGGGAGCGCTCTCGCGCACGGTGATCGATATGCATGGTCTGGACCAGGGTCTATACCTGGTACGTGTGCAGGATGGACCGCGCACATCCCTGCACCAGGTGGTGAAGAATTGAGTTGGGTGGTGTGAACGAACGGAAAGACCCCGGCACTCGCCGGGGTCTTTCCGTTCTCACCAATGTGTTATCCTCCACACGCGAAGAGATTGGCAGGATCCTGTCTTTTGTATCGGTGGACCGCGAAAGCTGATATATTGGCAAGACCAAACCCCTCGGACATGAAAGAACTTCTACTACTCCTGTGCTTCTTCTGTGGATCCCTGATCACTTCTGGCCAGAATGTTTTGATCGAAGAGGATTTTGACACTCATTCCGCAGGTGATCTGGTAGCAGCCACGCTGGGTCTACCATGGACCACCTGGGTGAACACCCCTGATCCCACTTATGACACTCCGCTCAGTAACGAATATTCCGCTTCAGGTCACTTGAGCATGAAGCTGAGTTCGGCCACAACGAATGGTGGTCCTACGGACATGGTGCTTAAGCTGGGCAACAAGATCTCCGGGATCTATAATATTCAATGGAACATGTATATCCCGGCCGGTTTCGGGGGATACTTCAATCTGCAGCATATGGAGGTGATCGGCACCGGCAGCTGGATCATGGAGACCACGCTTAGGGCAAGCGGCGCCATAGAAGTTTCGCAGAACATGACCTTCCCTACGGCCACTTATCCTCACGATGAATGGTTCGAGGTACAGGTGACCGTTGATCTCAATACGCAGCAGGGCTACCTCACAGTGGCTGGAGAGCCCGTTTCATCATGGTCCATGAATATGAATGCTTTGGGTGGAGCGGGTATCAACCAGTTGGGTGCGGTGAACTTTTATGCAGCGGCAGGGGGGGATCTTTGCACCTATTATGTGGATGACGTACTCTTCGAGGAGATCTTCACCACGGGTATACCCCAGCCGGTGACGGAG
>JAEYOB010000331.1 GCA_023412175.1 Pseudomonadota bacterium
TGTCGCCGCGCTTCGCCGAGGCGTTGCCGCGCGCCACGTAGGCCTTGTCGTCCTGGTGCCACTCGATGGCCTGGGCGGCGTTGATGTCCGTCGGCTGGCCGCCGGAGCCGCCGGGCAGCGTCTGCGCCGCTGCGGGCGCGGCCGCCAGGATCAGGCCCGCGGCCAGCGCGAGCGCCGCCGTGCGAAGGTGCGGCATCGTCCCTTCTTCCTCCCCGTCTCGGCCGATTGGACGCTGGCGTTGGACGAGTTGAGGAACACCATGGTCTTGCCGCGGTCGGTCATGCGGAAGCCGTCGGCCAGGACGACGCCCTGCGGCCCCTGGCTCTCCACGTGCACGTCGCCCCAGGCTGTGCCCTTGCGGACATCGGAGTAGGCTTCCTCGGTGGTGAACTCGCTGCCGTCGTCGCGCACCACGTGGACCCCGCCGCGCATCTTCAGGATGCCGGTGTTCTGGTCGTACCAACCGCGGTCGGAACGCATGGTCACCCAGGTGCCGCCGGTCTCCGTCATCTCCGCCACCGGCTGGTCGAGGAGGACGATGCCGGGCTGGTCGGTGGACTGCTCGGCGCGCGTCGCCGTGACCGAGTACGGCTGGTTCTTCTCGTCCGCGCTGAAGTAGCGCGGCTGGATCATCTCCAACTGCCCCTTGTCGGCGGTGATGCGCGGCTTCGGCAGCTCGTTCAGCGTCGGCCATGCGGCGATCAGCGCCACCAGCGCCAGCGCCACCGCCGGCAGCGCGAACTTCATCAGGTGGACGGCGCGGCTGTAGGAGCGGCTGACCGGACGGACGACGCGGCGGCGGTGGGCGTCCGACAGCGTGGCCGTACGCTCCTGCGGCTTGTCCGAGGCCTTGCGTCCTTCGCGGACGAGATCATCAGCCTGCATGCCCGGTCCTCCTATCCTCAGGCCGCGCCCACGCGCAGGCAGTCGTGGATGTGCACGATGCCGAGCGGGCGGCCGGAGTTGACGTCGGGGTCGACCACGAACAGCGTCGTGATCGCCTTCTCGTTCATGATGCGCAGCGCCTCGACGACCAGCGCCTTGGGGCGGATCGTCTTCGGACCGGGCGACATGATGACGCGCGCCTGCTGCGACAGCAGGTCGGGGTCCAGGTGGCGGCGCAGGTCGCCGTCGGTGATGATGCCGGCCAGCCGCCCCGAATCGTCCAGGACGCCGACGCAGCCCAGCCGCTTGGCGGTCATCTCCAGGATGACCTCGCTGAACGGCGTCTCCTCGCGGCAGAGCGGCATGGTGTCGCCCTGGTGCATGACGTCCGTCACCTTCAGCAGCGCGCGGCCGAGCTGGCCGCCCGGATGCAGCTCGCGGAAATCGGACGCCGAGAAGCCACGACGTTCCAACAGCGCAATGGCGATGGCGTCACCCAGCGCCAGCATCATGGTGGTGGAGGTGGTCGGCGCCAAGCCCAGCGGGCAAGCCTCCGGCGCCGCCGGCAGCAGCAGCGCCACGTCCGCCTGCTCGGCCAGCGGCGAGGCGGCGCGGCGGGTGATGCCGATCAGCGGGATGCCGAAGCGGCGGGTGTAGGCGATGATGTCGCTCAGCTCGGCGGTCTCGCCGGAGTTGGACAGCGCGATGACGGCGTCCTGCCGGGCGATCATGCCCAGGTCGCCGTGGCTGGCCTCGCCCGGATGGACGAACAGCGCCGGGGTGCCGGTGGAGGCCATGGTCGCGGCGATCTTGCGGGCCACGTGGCCGCTCTTGCCCATGCCGCTGACCACGACCCGGCCGGTGATGCCAGACAGCAGCTCGATGGCCTGGTGGAACGCGCCGCTCAGGCTGTCGGCCAGCGTGGTCAGCGCGTCGGCCTCCATGCGCAACACGCGCGCCGCGCTTGCGCAATCGCGGTCGGACAGCGGTGAGGCTTCACGCGCGCCCGTCGGCTCCTCGGTGGTCCGGTAATCGATCGGTTTGTTCAAGGCAGCAGTCGCCCTTGCTTCTCGGTCTCTGACCCACCCTTCCGCGTCAGGCGGGTCGACGTCCGGCGGCCCACGGCTCGCGGCGGCAGTATGCCGATGGCGGAGCCGCCGGTCAAATCCATGACGGGATTGTTACCCCGTCAGCGACGCGAAATGCGTCAGTGCGCCAAAATGTCCGGATCCTCCCAGCCGCCCAGGTCCAGGGCGCCGCGGGCGGGAAGGAAGCGGAAGCACGCCTCGGCGAGGTGCGTGCGCTGCTCGCGCGCCAGCATGGCGTCGAGTTTGTCCTTGAGGTCGTGCAGGTGCAGCACGTCGGAGGCCGCGTACTTCATCTGCTCCGGCGACAGCTCGTCGGCGCCCCAGTCGGAGGACTGCTGCTGCTTCGACAGCTCGATGCCCAGGAGGTCCTTGCAGAGGTCCTTCAGCCCGTGCCGGTCCGTGAAGGTGCGCACCAGCTTCGACGCCACCTTGGTGCAGTACAACGGCTGGACGACGACGCCCAGATAGGCCTGCATCACCGCCACGTCGAAGCGGGCGAAGTGGAACAGCTTCGTCACCTCGGGATCGGTCAGCAGCCGCTTCAGGTTCGGCGCGTCGTACTGGCCGCGGCGGAACTGCACGAGGTGGACCGCGCCGTCGCCGGCGGACAG
>JAEYOB010000411.1 GCA_023412175.1 Pseudomonadota bacterium
ATCGTCGGCCGGCCGTCGCGCGAGACGCCGCTGCTGGAGGACCGGCTCACGCACATCATCATCAACCCGACCTGGACGGTACCGCCGACGGTCCTCAAGCAGGACAAGCTGCCGAATCTGCGCCAGCGTGGCACGACCGGCATCGAGAACGCGGTGGTCTATCTGGACGGCGAACCGGTGGTGCCGGAGAT
This sequence comes from Pseudomonadota bacterium, assembly GCA_023412175.1. Lineage (GTDB taxonomy): Bacteria > Pseudomonadota > Alphaproteobacteria > Azospirillales > Azospirillaceae > Azospirillum. The sequence goes on from JAEYOB010000411.1 coordinate 192, forward strand.
GGTCGACTGGACGGGGGTGACACCCGGCCGCGTGCGCATCGTGCAGCAGCCGGGCGACTGGAACGCGCTGGGCCGCTTCCGCTTCAACCTGACCAACCCGCACAACATCTATCTGCACGGCACGAACGAGCCGTGGCTGTTCGACCGGGACATCCGGGCCATCAGCTCCGGCTGCGTGCGCCTGCAGGACGCCCGCGGGCTGGCCGAACTGCTGCTGGCCGAGGTCGGCGTCACGCCGCAGAGGGTTGACGACATCCTGGCGAAGGGCGAGCCGCAGTGGATCAAGGTGCGCACGCTGCCGGTGCGCTTCGTCTACTGGATGGCGACGGTGCTGCCGGACGGGACCATCCGCCTGCACCCGGACGTCTATGACATGGTCGACGAACGCTTGCCCACCGGGGCGTGAGCTGCGGGCGGTCCGCAATTTTTCGGCCCCGCCGCCGCATCCCGTGTTACAGGACGTGCCGTTGGCACATCGCAACGGGACAAAGGGCGGCATGACATCGGGGAAGACGCTCAGGCAGCGCCTGACCGCTCTCGAATCGCACCTGAAGGCCGAGAAGCCGGATCTCCTGCCGGTGTTCCGCGCCTATCGGGATTTCGACCGCCTGCTCCAGCGGATCGGCCTGCTGGCGCGCGGCGAATCCCTGGCGACGCGCACCCCATGGTGGCCGGTGATCGCGGTGCTCGGTCCCGCGGCGGCGGGCAGGGCCGCGATCCTCAATGGTTTCCGGCCGACCGGCGGCGAGCGGACGGCGGATGATCGCTTTACCGTCCTGCTCCATGGCGGCGATGCGTCGGCCACCGACCCGCGCGTTCCCGTCGATCTCGACGCCCCGCTCCGCATCGAAGCATCCGATCACGAGCGCCTGCGCGGTCGGATCCTGGTGGAGGCGCCGGGCGGCGCCGGGCAGCCGCACGAGCGACTGGTCGAGCTGTCCGACCTCGTCCTGGTGTTTCCCGATGCCGGCGGGGCCGCGCCGGACGAACTGGCGCTGCTTCTCGCCACGGCATCCCGCAGGGCGGACGCGCGCAAGATCCTGACCATCCGCTCCGACGCCGATCTGGTCGGCATCGACGCCCGTCTGGCCGAGACCGAAGCCGGGCGGGGGCGCCGCGTCGCCGGCTTGCTCGGCGCGGTCGCCGAGGAGGTGGAAGACGAGCTGATCCCCTATGTCGAGGCGTCCCTGGCCCGCTGGCGGCGCAACGTGCGCCTCGGTGCCATGGCGTGGCTCGTTCTGCTGGCGCTGGTGCTCGGCGGAGCCGTCGTTCTCGGCGGTTCGGACAACCTGCCGGCCTTCGCCGGCTGGCTGGTGGAGGCCCGGCCGGCGCCGCTCGGCGGTTTGCCGATTCGTCTGCTGGCGCTGGTGGCGGGTGTCGGCGGGCTGTGGCTTGCCGGATACCAGTGGGTGCGCCTGTCGGCGGCCCAACGCGTTGCCGCCAGCCTGCCTGTGCGCATGGGCGAGGCCGACCTGGATCCCCGCTGCGCCTTCCTGAGAAGCGGCGGGCTTTTCAGTACCGGCGTTTCCGGCTGGGGGCGCCGCGCCCGTCGCCGGCTCGCCGCCATCCGGGAGCTTGCGGCCGCCCATACGCACGCTTCCGGCGAGCGCAGTGCCCGGCCGCAGCCGGCAGTGGCGAAGCTCGATGGTTGAGGCTGCGCGCGTTCGTACGCAATTCGCCCATGCGCCATTGCCCTCGCGGCGCGGCATGCTATAAACGCGCAACTTGGACCTGGGGAAAGGCATAGTCCTGTGGCGAACGACGCGTCGGTCCTGGTTTTGAACGGACCGAACCTGAACATGCTGGGTGTGCGCGAACCGCAGATCTACGGCTCGATGACGCTCGACGACGTGGAAGCCGCGTGCCAGGAGCGCGCGGAGCAACTCGGCCTGACCATCGATTTCCGGCAGTCGAACCACGAGGGCGAACTCGTCACCTGGATCCAGCAGGCGCGCACCGAGCATGACGGTATCGTCATCAACGCCGGCGCCTATACCCACACCTCGGTCGCCATCATGGACGCTCTGATCCTGGCGGAGCTGCCGGTGGTCGAGGTGCACCTCTCCAACATCTTCAAGCGGGAGCCCGTCCGCCACCACTCGCACATCACGGCGGTGGCGCAGGGCATGATCTGCGGCTTCGGCCCGCACGGATATCTGCTGGCGCTCGATGCCATGCAGCGGATCCTCGGCCGCGACTGAAAAGTACAGGATTTCAAGGAACTATGGCGAACTTCGACATCGACGGCGACCTCATCCGCAAGCTTGCGGATCTGCTGCGCGAGACCGGCCTGAACGAGATCGAGTTCGCCGAGGGCGACAAGAGCCTGCGCGTCACGCGCGGTGCCCCCGCCGCGGCGCACGTGGTGCACGCG
>JAEYOB010000449.1 GCA_023412175.1 Pseudomonadota bacterium
GGGTTGGGCCGCCGACGAGCGCGGCCCAACCCGCGGCTTCCTTACCCCTTCAGCGCGGGCACCGCCGCGTCGAGAGCCTTCTCCAGGCGGTCGAACATGGCGCCGACCTCCGCCTCGGTGATGATCAGCGGCGGGCACAGCGCCAGGCTGTCGCCCATGGCGCGGGAGATCAGTCCGTTCTCCTGGCACAGCGCGTTGACCTTGGCGCCGGCTGCGCCCACCGGCTCGAAGGGCGCCTTCGACGCCTTGTCCGCCACCAGCTCGATGGCGCCGATCAGGCCGGTGCCGCGCGCCTCGCCGACCAGCGGGTGTTCGGCCAGGGCCTTCAGGCGGCGCTGGAACAGCGGCGCCACGTCGCGCACATGGCCGAGGATGTCGCGCTCGTCGTAGATCTTCAGCGTCTCCAGCGCCACCGCCGCCGACACCGGGTGGGCGGAGTAGGTGTAGCCGTGGCCGAAGGTGCCGATCTTCTCGCTCTCCACCACGCAGGCGCGGTAGACCGCCTCCGAGACCATGACGGCGGAGATCGGCAGGTAGCCCGACGACAGCGCCTTGGCGCAGGTCAGGATGTCCGGCTGCATGCCGAAGGTCTGCGTGCCCCAGTAGTTGCCGGTGCGCGCGAAGCCGCAGATCACCTCGTCGGCGACCAGCAGGATGTCGTACTTCCTGAGGACCGGCTGGATCTTCTGGAAATAGGTGGCCGGCGGCACGATGACGCCGCCCGCGCCCATGATCGGCTCGGCGAACATGGCGGCGATGGTGTCCGGCCCCTCGGCGAGGATGAACGCCTCTAGGCTCTCGGCCAGCCGCGTGGCGAACGCCTCCTCGCTCTCGCCCTCGTTGGCGAAGCGGTAGTGGTGCGGGCAGTCGGCGTGCAGGATGCGCGCGATCGGCAGGTCGAAGTCGCGGTGGTTGTTGGGCAGGCCGGTCAGGCTGGCGGTCGCCACGGTGACGCCGTGATACGCCTTGTTCCGCGAGATGATCTTCTTCTTCTCGGGCCGGCCCAGCGCGTTGTTGTAGTACCAGATCAGCTTGATCGCCGTGTCGTTCGCCTCGGAGCCCGAGTTGGCGAAGAACACCTTCGACATCGGCACCGGCGCGCGGGCGATCAGCGCCTCGGCGAGGTCGATGCCGGGATCGTGCGACTTGTGCCCGAACACGTGGTAGGTCGGCAGCTTGCGCATCTGGCGCGCGGCGGCCTCGACCAGACGCTCGTTGTCGAAGCCCAGCGACACGCACCACAGGCTGGCCAGCCCCTCGATGTACTCCTTGCCGGAGTCGTCGTAGACGTACACGCCCTTGCCGCGCTCGACGATCATCGGCCCTGCCGTCTCGTGGAGCTTCAGGTTGGTGTAGGGGTGCAGAAAGTGGGCCTTGTCGCGGCTCGCAGCCGAGTTGCCGATGGCGGTCATGGATCCTCCCTTGGGGCCTGGAATCGTGCCCGAACGTTCGAGATATTAAACACCCCTGTACTGTGACGCCACTCCCGCATCACGGCCTTGCGTCCAGCGGGGGACACCGCTCCAATAAGGCCCCTGCGTCCCGGAGGTCCGATCTCATGTACACGCTCCACCTGCTGCCGAGCAGCGCGGCCATGGCGCCGCACATCCTGCTGCGCGAGATCGGCGCGCCCTTCGAGCTGAAAGTCCTCGACCGGGAGCGCGGCGACCACAAGGCGCCCGCCTATCTCAAGCTCAACCCCAACGGCCGGGTGCCGACCCTGGTGGACGGCGATCTGGTGGTCTTCGAGTCGGCCGCCATCTGCCTGCACCTCGTCGACCGGCATCCAGACGCCGGACTCGCCCCGCCGGTCGGCACGCCAGAGCGGGCGCGCTTCTACCAGTGGCTCGTCTACCTGACCAACACGGTGCAGGCCGACATGATGCCGTATTTCTATCCCCAGCGCTTCGCCCCGCCCGAGGATGCGGAGCGCGTCAAGGCGATCATGGTGGACCGCCTGATGGACCAGTTCTCCCTGCTGGACAGGGAACTGGAGGGGCGGAATTACCTGCTGGGCGACCGCTTCACGGCCGTGGACGCGTATCTGTTCATGCTGGCGCGCTGGACCCGGCACATGCCGCGCAAGGCGCGCGACCTGCCGAACCTCGGGCCGTATCTGGCGCGCGTCCAGGCCCGGCCGAGCGTGCAGGCGGTGTACGCGGCGGAAGACTGCGAAGCGTTCTTCTGAGGAAGGGGCCTAAAGCTCCTGCCGCCAGGGCAGGTTGCCTTCGACCAGCGCCTCGGCCTCGGCGGCGGGCAGCGGCTTGGCGAAATGGTAGCCCTGGCCGTAGTCGCAGGCCAGCGCACGCAGCAGGTTGGCGTCGGCCGTCGTCTCGATGCCCTCGGCGATCACGTCGAAGCCCAGGAGCCGCGCCAGATCGACAATGATGCGGACGATGGCGCGGTTCTCCTCGGACTGGTGCATGGCCGAGACGAAGGAGCGGTCCACCTTCAGGCTGTCGATGGGCAGCTTGTGCAGGTACGACAGCGACGAGTAGCCGGTGCCGAAATCGTCGATGGACAGCTTGATCCCCAGCCCGCGCAGCGTCTGGAGGAGCTGGATCGACTGCTCCGCCTTCTCCATCACCGCGCTCTCGGTCAGCTCCAGCTTGACCCAGGACGGCTCCACGCCGGTCTCGCGCAGAACGACGCGCACCCGGTCGACGAAGTTCGGCTCGCGCAGCTGGCGCGTCGAGAGGTTGACGCTCATGAACAGCGGCGCCGAACCCGGCGCGCGCTTCTCCTGCCAGTCGGCGACCTGCTTGCAGGCCTCGCGCAGCACCCACTCGCCCAGCGTGACGATCAGGCCCGTGCTCTCGGCGATCGGGATGAAGACGCCGGGCGGGATCAGGCCGCGCTCCGGGTGGCTCCAGCGCACCAGCGCCTCGAACCCGGCGAGGCCGCCGGTCACCATCTCGATGATCGGCTGGTAGGCGACCCACAGCTCGTCGCCGCGCCCCATGGCCCGGCGCAGGTCGTGCTCCAGGCGCACCTGCTCGACCACGCGGGCGTGCATGGCCGGATCGAACCAGGCGTGGCGCGCCCCGCCCTGCTCGCGCACGCGGCCCGTCGCGATCTCGGCGTCGCGCAGCACATCCTCGGCACGCTCGTGCGCCTCGCTCCAGGTCGCCACGCCGATGCTGGCCGACAGGAACACCG
>JAEYOB010000515.1 GCA_023412175.1 Pseudomonadota bacterium
GGGTGGGCTGCCAACCACGTCGCCAGTGTGTCGGCGCTGCGGTCGGGCAGCAGGTCGATGACGCGCCCGCCGACGGGCGACACCCGGCGATGGTTCGGTGAAGGTGCGGCGCGGACAGGCGGCCTCGGAGCAGCGGAAGCGCCGGACGCGGACCAGCAGAACGGTGGCGCGGCCGAAGCACGCCAGTGGCCCGATTGTCCAAGCACATTTTTGCCCGAGTCGGGGAATGTGGTTAAAGAATGAGCGTTTTGATATTATGATTAGCCTCCTGCGATATTGTAAGAGCTGCGACGTAGTGTGCAAAACTACGCTGCGCTACGATATCCTTTAGAAAAAGTGACATTTCGATGGGTTTGCTGCTCGACTCAAGGAATTTCTTGAGGGATGAGGGGCGGTTCCATGCCTTTCATACGCTGTATGCTGATTGTAAGGTTTCGGTGTGCACGGAGCTGGTGGACGTCCCGGAGGAGCGCCGCATGCCCGGCATCCTAAGCGACATCACAGGTGGCGGTGCCTTTGCCATCGTGCCAGCGGACGCGTTGGCCGATTGCACGCTCTCCCGTGACGCCCGGTGGCTCTATGCACTCCTTTGCGGGCACGCCGACCGCACCGGCCTGTGCCGGCGCTCGTTGCGGCGCTTGGCCGATGAGCAAGGGGTGTCGCGCCGCAGTCTTCAGCGCTGGCTTGGCGAACTGGAAGAGCACGGTCGCGTTGTTCGGGTGAATGCGGAAGGCAAAGCGGGGCAGTTCCGGGTAATCCGTAATCCGGCCGATCTTCCCACCAGCCGCGCCATTGGTGTCGCCCGAACCGATGAGCGGCGCGTTCGCTATGGTGAATACGGCCGTCGCGGCGTTTCCTCCCGCCATGGAACTGGTGACAGCCCTGTCACCCGTTCGCCTGTGGATAAGGCGGCAGGAGGTGACCGCTCTGTCGCCGGAGGGGTGACAGCCGCGTCACCAGCACCCGTGACACGGCTGTCACCCAGAACAAGACCGGATTCGCCAAGACCTGTAGAACATGGCGGTGGCGCGCCATCCGGTAGGAGCTGGACGGCCGAGGAGCGCGGGGAGGCGCAGCGGCGCATAGAGCGGGAACAGGAAATCCGGCGGATCGTCCAAGATGCATTCAGGTCCCGCTTCACCGGCGTGGTGCCCGTCGGCGACATTGTGCGGGAGCGGCTGACCGAGCAGGAGATCGAGCAACTGGTGACGGGTGCGCGGCCTATGACGGATCTGCTTGCCATGCTGGGCCGTCAGCCCCTCGCGAACGAAGCCGATGGCAGGGACACCCTGCAACGCGGCGGAGGAGGAGAGGGCATCGCGCCGAAGTGTGCGTGACCCTGTTATCCTCCGAGCCGCAACGGCTCCGTGTCCAGCCCAGCCGCTTTGCGGGCCTGCATGATCGTGTGCCTTTCGACCGTCAACAGCGCCTCCCGCATCTGCCGCAGCCGGCGCGACCGGTCGTAGACGCGCGCGGTCACACCGTCGCTCGCGTGGCCCAGGATGCGCTTCTGCACCGCATCGGGTGTATCGTACTCGCCGAGGATCGAGGCGCAGGTGCGGCGCAGATCATGGGGTGTCCAGCGCCGGCCTTCCGCGTCACGGTGGCCCAGCTTGTCGGCCAGCAGTCGGGCGGCGCAGGCGAGTCCATCCACGGTGAGCGCGCCCGTGGTTTTGCCGCTCGGACTGGGAAACAGGGGGCCATCCTGGCAAGCCTGCTGACGGCGGCGCAGGACGTTGAGCGCCAGAGGAGGAAGTGGCAGATCGCGCCGCGCAGCCGCGGTCTTGCCGCCATGCGCGGCTACGCGCAGCAGGACAAAGTCCGTCTCGCTATCCTCCTGAATGTCGCGGGCCTGGAAGCGCAGCACCTCCCCAGCGCGCAGGCCGAGCAGCAGCGCCAGGGCCATGGCGTCGAGTGTTTGCCGGCTGATCGGGCGGGTACCGTCCGCTTCCCGCTGGTAGATCGTGCGGCCGTCCAGCAGGCCGAGCGCAAGGGCGAGTTCGCCGAGTTCACCGTCGCTCAGAATGCGGTCGCGCGAGCGCTCCGCGGCGGCTGATACCAGCAGCCGGTCCGCCGTGCCGCGGGTGGGGAGCCAGCCCTTGTCCTCCAGGTGCCGCCACAGCGCTGTGATCACGCTGCCCAGCCGGCGCGTCTGCACGCCTTTCTGCTTGGCCTTGGATTGCCGCCGCGCCTCGCGGTCCACCACGGCCGACAGCATGGCGCGATCAACGTCGGCTGGTGCGAGCTTGCCCAGCGCCGGCACGAGATGGAGTTTCAGCAGCCGTTCCCGTTCTTTCCAGTAGCGTTCCGCCCGCCCGATCGCCTTCAGGTGCGCGATGTAGAGCGTGGCCGCGTCGGCCACCGTGCGCGGTTTCTCCAGGCCGAGTACGGCCCGTGTTTCGGCCGCCTTCGGGTCCTGGCCGCTGCGCGCCTCCGAGACGACCCGGCCGGCCGCCAGCCGCGCGTCCGACAGCGATACCGCGGGATAGGCGCCCAGCGCGACGCGGCGCTGGATGCCCTTGCCGCCGCCCTCCGCGCGGACGCGGCAGCGCAGGTACCACGTCTTGGTGCCGCTCGGATGGACCTGCAATTCGAGGCCGGCGCCGTCCCTCAGAATGGTCCGAATCCCGTCCTTGGCGCGGGTGTGACGGATCGTCGTGTCGGTCAGTTTGGGCATGGCCGTTCTTAGACTGTCAGAAATACAGTCCGATAAATGGTGTCACAGCCGGTGTCACACAAATCGCGGATGCCAGGGGGTAGAGTGGCGAATCCAAGCGTAGTCCCGGCGGCCTAGTCAGTCGCCTGCATGATGTCACGCTTTTCCGAATTGCCTTGAAACTTCAGACCATTGCCGGCATATAGGATTCCGGCATTTCCAGCGTTTTCCGGCCCTCGCGTTCACCTCGCCGAAGGGCCTGAAATACTGATGGAGATGCAGTCGGAAGACTATCTCGCCAAGCAGCATCTGACCTGACCGGCGCAGGGCCGTCTGGCGACCGTTTCGTGCCGGCATGGGCTTTGGCTGCGTGATCGTTTCAATCCACGCTCCCGCGCGGGGAGCGACGGGCGTTCAACGTGGACAACGGCACGCTCAACCTGTTTCAATCCACGCTCCCGCGCGGGGAGCGACGGCACGGGCTATCGCCAGAACCTGATCTTCAACGAGTTTCAATCCACGCTCCCGCGCGGGGAGCGACTCACCGACAGGGCAAAGTCATTTGCCTTCCACGCGGTTTCAATCCACGCTCCCGCGCGGGGAGCGACGTGCCGGTCGTCCAGGGGATTGGGCCACCAGAAGTTTCAATCCACGCTCCGGCGCGGGGAGGGACGAACACGCTCTCACCCTGCTGGATCTGGTGGTCGGGTTTCAATCCACGCTCCCGCGCGGGGAGCGACCGCACCGGGCCGTGGTGCTGGACCGCATCGGCGGGTTTCAATCCACGCTCCCGCGCGG
>JAEYOB010000588.1 GCA_023412175.1 Pseudomonadota bacterium
GCCGTCATGATGAAGTTCATGAGCAGGTAGGACACGATCCCGCAGACCACGGCGGTGATGAAGCGGGGCTGGCGCACGACGACGCCGATCGGGCGGCCGCCGGCAATCTCCGCCGCCGTCGGCATCGGAAGCCGGACGCCGAGCAGGACGAGGGCGGACACAGCCGCCACGGCCGCTTGCGCGAGGTAGGTGACCGCAAACAGGTGGGGCGGCCACAGGTCCATCGTGTGAGTGACGAGTTGCGGACCGATGACCCCGGCGAACACCCCACCCGCCATGACGGCGGACATGGCCCGCGGGCGTCGCTCCGTGGATGTGCAATCGGCGGCGGCGAAGCGGAAGGAGAGGACCACCGCGGCATAGGCACCGCCGAAGATCATCGCCGCGCAGAACAGCGGGAATGAACCCAGCAAAATCCCCAGCATGGACAGCAGACCGACGAGGACACCGCATCCCGTTCCCGCCAGGAACGCGGCGCGGCGGCCGTGGCGCCGGGCGATGGCGCCGGCCGGCAAGGTGCACAGGGCCATCCCCACCACGAAGATGGAGATCGGCAGCGTCGCCAGCGTCGGGCTGGGCGCGAGCGTGTTGCCGACGATGGCGGCCGTTGCGTACACGACCACCGCGTTTGCGCCGGCGAGCGCCTGCGCCACGGACAACCGCAGAACATTGCCCAACTCATGCTCGTACGGGCTCGCGGATGCGAGTTCCGTCGTGGTGCTGGCTTCGGCTTGGGACATGGTTTTCCTCAGGCAGTACGGCGGTCGTACCGGCGCACCGTCAATGCGTTGGTCGCTGATTGCCGATGAGAGCGATTGATCCAGGATTAACGCCCATCCATTATGAACGGAAATGGTTTGTTCTCATGGATGAATGAGCAGGAGTCATGGATGCTCGATCGCCAGCTTCTTGCGATCCTGCGGGAGGTGGACCGTCTGGGCAGCGTCACCGCCGCCGCCAGCCGGCTGAACGTCAGCCAGTCGGCGCTCAGCCACACGATCCGCAAATTCGAGGAGCGCACCGGCATCGAGATCTGGATGAAGAAGGGGCGCAGCCTCCGCTTCACCCAGGCCGGGGCTTATCTGCTGGCGCTGGCACAGCGCGTGCTCCCGCAGATAGAGCATGCCGAACGGGTGCTGATCGACTTCGCCTCCGGCCAGCGCGGCGCGTTACGGGTGGGAATGGAATGCCACCCCTGCCAGAAATGGCTGATGCGGATGACGGCGGCCTATCTCGCGCAGTGGCCGGATGTGGATTTCGAAGTCCGCACCGCCTTCCGCTTCGATGGTCTCGCCGCATTGCTGGACAATGAGATCGACCTCCTGATCACCCCCGATCCGATTGATCAGCCTGAGGTTCTTTTCACGCCGGTCTTCGATTACGAACTCGTCCTGGTGGTGCAGGACGCGCATCCGCTGGCCGCGCGCGACATGGCGCTGCCGCATGACCTCATTGGGGAGGAACTGATTACCGTTCCGGTCAGCCTTGAGCGGCTCGATGTTTACACGCGCTTCCTCGTCCCGGCCCATTGCCGGCCACGCCGCCACAGGACGGCGGAGACGACCGATCTGATGCTGCAACTTGTCGCCGCCGGACGCGGAGTCGCTGTCCTGCCGGATTGGCTCGTGCGCGAGGAAGGCTCGGATCTGCCCATCCGCACCGTGCGTCTCGGGCCCGACGGGATCGGCAAAAGCATCCATCTCGGCATTCGCCGTGGCGAAGAAGGCGTGGAATACATGGCAGGTTTCCTCGCGCTGGCGCGGGAAACGGGGTGGTAGACACTTCGCAGTTCCAGCACATGTGTCGTCACTTCCGCGCGCCGGTACAATTGCTTCAAGAGCCAAACCACGGCCAAGCCCGCTCGGAAAATCTTCTTGCCGAGCCGGCACAGCGCGATATAGGATAATAGTCCTTTTTGCTTGCGGCGGAACGGCTCTTGGCTTTCAGCAGCATCGCTCCGGATCGTTCTCATCATTCAAGGAACCGCAGACCCGCGCAGCGCTTGCCGCACAACGCCGCCGGGATCCAAGGGCCGCCGCCCCCTGGCGGAGAGCGCGAGAGGTGGCACCCCTCGCATCGTCGAATGAAACGCGACCCCAAACTGCGTTTCACAGTGTTTCATTCCGTTTCATCCGCAGCCTCGGGCGGCAGCTACGGCGCGCCCCGCACGTCCTCCACCAGTTCCTCCAGGCGGGCTAGGTCGCGGATCAGCAGGGCGCTGCCGCGTTTCTCCAGCAGCCCGTCGCGGGTCAGGTCGCCCAGCACGCGCGCCACCGTCTCCCGCGTCGTGCTGACCCGTGCGGCGATGTCGGAATGCACCGGCACGGGGTCGAGCACCGCCGTGTTGTCCGGCCGGGCGTGCTGGCGGGCAAGGCGCAGCAGTTCCGCGTGGACGCGGTTGTTGGCGCCCAGCGTGCTCAGTTCCATGATGCGGTCGGTGGCGCGCCGGGCGATGCCGGACAGCCGGCGCATCACCGCCAGCGCCAGTTCCGGATGCCCGGTGACCAGCTCCAGGAACGGGCGCGGCGCCAGGAAGGCGATCAGCGTGCCCTCGTCCAGCGCCACCACGGCGGCCGAGCGCGGGCCACCGTCCACCGCCGCCATCTCCCCCACCGTGCCGCCGGCGGGAATGTCGTCGAAGCTGATCTCCCGGCCCGAGGCCGAATGGTTCACCACCCGCACCCGGCCGCGCACCACGAAGCAGACGTCCTGCGTGCCGCCCTGCTGGTCGAGGATCTGCTCGCCTGCGTCGAAGCGGCGCCAGCGGCAGCGGCGCGCGGTCTCCGCACGGAGGTCGGGGTCCAACAGCCGGAGGATCTCGACGCCGTCAAGGGTGGGGGAAGCGGTTTCGGTCACGCGGGCGACGATAGCCCAGCCACAGCCCGCCGTCACCTTCGGCATGCAGAAAACGTGACCGTGGTAACTGCGCGTTAACCAAAAGATCCGACAAATGACGGACGAAGACACGCAGAGCCAGTTGCCGGAGCCTGACGATGAACATCCAGACCGCCGACCGCGTCGATACCCAGCGCCTCCTGTCCGTCGTCGCCATCCCGCTGGCAGCCGCCATCGCCATGGCCTCGGCCGTGGCCGCCACCGGCGGCGCCGTGGACCGCATCGCCGAGGCCGGCGGAACGGTGGCCTTCGTGCTCGACTTCGTGAAGTTCTGCTATCTGGCGGTGGGCATGGCGCACCTGTCCGGCGCCATCGCCGAAAAGGCCAACGGCGGCCTGCCCGCCGGTCTGTGGCTGGACGAGAGCGAGGAGCAGCGGCCCCTGCCGCACGGCGCCGACCCGTTCTGGCACGCCTTCCCCAACCATGTGGACGGCGCCGCAATCGCCATCGGCGTGACCATGCTCACCCTGCTGGCGGCGGAGCTGCTGGCGTAAGTCCCGATGCCCTGGGGGCCAGCGCGGCCTCCTCGATCCGGATGCGGTGCAGCGTCAGGGGAAGGTTCAGCAGGCTGAAGAGCACCGCCAGCCAGACCTCCCCGAAGGCGAGCGGCAGCACGGCCAGCTCGCCAGCCACCACGAGATAGTTCGGGTGCCGCACCCAGCGGTACGGCCCGCGCCCCCCCCGCGGCGCCCCCCGCCGCGGGCCCGCCCCCCGGGG
>JAEYOB010000599.1 GCA_023412175.1 Pseudomonadota bacterium
CTCCGGCCTCAGCCGTACGGCGGTCCGTTCCAGCGCCATCCGCGCGCGTTCGGGATCCTGACCGATCCTGCGCACCCGCTTCAGCGCGGCATCGACACGGCGCACGCTTCCCGGAGTGAGGCCCCCGTCGCGCAAAAGCCCCCGCATGCGCAGGACGGCGCTGCCGACCTGGAGGACGGCAAGGCTGCCGCCGACGGCGGAAATCTCCCGCTCGCCGGTCTTGTCGGCCCAACGGACGAGCCTGAGCAGACGGTGATAGAGGCGTGCACGCCAAACCACCCCGTGCGCGGGAGCGTCCGAAGCCGCGGCCATATCCCGCAGCTCGTGGACCATCATCGTGATCAGCATGTCCATCCGCCTTCTGGCATCGGCCGGAAAAGCCAATCGGAAGGCGATGAGCGCCATCGCCGGGGCCGCCATCACCGCCAGCCCCATGGACACCGAGTTCAGGAACGATCCGGTCAGCGGATAGACCGGTTGCAGAAGCAGAAGCATGACCATGTTGTAGTCGTAGCCGCCCGCCATGGTCCGGCGATGGGCCAGGGGAAACGCCCCCAGCATGACAAACGGCATCACCAGCAGGACGAGCCCCAACTCGCTTGAGGCGAGCGGCCAGGCCACCCAGCGGCAGATCAGGGCGGCCGCCACACCGAACACTTGCCCCGCCAAAACGTGGCGCATGATCCACGCCGGATTCTCGAAGGTCGAGAACAGTGAAATCATGACCGACGTGCCAAGCAGCGTGTAAGCGGCGGCATTCCAGCCGGTCGCCAGCCATACCGCACCCACCAGGAGCATGGTCCCCACGGCGCGGATCAGCGCATGGCGCGCCCCGATCCAGTCCCGATGCAGCGGAACGGCCTGGAACATCCGGAACCGTTCCGCTTCCGGTTCTCCCATGCCGAACTGGTCACGGAGCGCCGTCTCCAGCCGCACGATGACGTCGTTCAACGCGCCGTGGCCGGCCGAGAGGTCCGCGGCCTGCCGCAACGCCGCGACGACGTCCTCGGCGGGGGCGGATTCCTCAAGGGCGCGCGCCGCCCGCAACAGCACCGCGCCGACCGCGTGGTCCGGCGAGTGTGCGTCCGAACTCCTCAACCAGAGCAGCGCCGACACCTGCGCCACGAGCAGCGCGCGAAGCGTCCGCGCCGACCGGCGCGAACGCAATGAGCCCGCACCATGGGGATCGAGCCCTTCCTCAACGGCGGCCATCTCCGAGAGAAGATCACGCTGCGCCTCCTGGGCCCCATTCCCCGCTCCGGCGAGGCATGCGGCCATGTCGCGCAGAACGCGGCCCGACAGCCGGCGCACCCGGCCGACGATCTCGTCCTCGGCGGCGTTCGGCGTGAAGAGAAGCCCGACCAGCAAAGCGACGAGCACACCGACAAAGACCGTGAGGAACCGGTCCATTCCCAGCGCGAAGATCCGGTCAGGGTGCGCCGTATCGAGCAGCGCGACCATCGCGGCCGAATAGCCCGCCAGGATGGTGCCGTAGGATACGAAACCGCGCAGAACATTCCCCGCACCGGCGCAAAGGCCAAGCCAGAGGGCAAGGCCGACGACAAGGACGATCGGCTGACCGCCGGAGGCCACAACCAGCAGCATCCCGGCCAGCGTGCCGACCACCGTCCCGGCGGCGCGGAAAAAACTCTTCTCCACCAGCATGCCCCGCGTCGGCTGCGAGGCCGCCCAAACGGTCATCGCCGACCATTGCGGGTGCTCCAACCCCAGGAGCCACGACGCAAGCAGCGCCAGACACGCCGCCAGCGCGGTCCGCAGGGCGAAGCGCAGCCGCGCCGGATCGAAACCCAGCCTCGAAATCGTTTCGGTCATTGCCACGAAAGCGGCTCCTACTCAGCCTGCATGCGCCGGAGGTTCAGGTCGATCCTGTCAAAACCATCGAGCATCGACGCGAGTTCGGCATCGCCGAGTTCGCTGAGCATGTCGATCTCGGACTTGGCGAGCAAACGGCGGATGTCGACCACCGCCTCGCGCCCGGCGTCGGTCAGGAAGATCAGCTTGGCGCGACGGTCGGCCTCGTCGGTGCGACGTTCGACCAGTCCCCTGGCCGTGAGCGCATCGAGAAGCCGGACGAGGCTGGCCCCCTCGATGCCCCGGGCTCACCGCCCGATCATCGGCTTCAGCCAGGGCGAGGAGGCGAAGACGTCGATGAAATAGCCCTGGGTGATGATGGCGCGGCTCGCCTTGTGGATGCGGGCCGGGAGGGAGCCGAGTTCCCCCTTGCGGGCGATCAGGTAGACGGAGCGGCGGAAGCCTGCGGCCGGCAGGGGCAGCACCCGCACGCGGCCGAGATGCTGGCGGCTTTTCACCAGCGCGGTCGGCGGCAGCAGGCTCCAGCCCATCTCCTCGGCCACCATGGCCATCACCGTGTCGGTTGCGTCGAACGCGAAGCTGCGCGGCACCTCCATGCCCAGGCGGCGCAGGTGCTGCTCCACCATCCGGCCCAGGCCGCTGTCCACGGTGTTGCGTATCAGCGGCAGGGCCTGCGAGAGGCTGCGCAGCCCGGCCTCGTCGGTCACCTCCGGCGCGTTGCGGGGCAGCAGCAGCACGAATGGCTCGGTGACCACCCGGAGGCTGTCCACGTGGTCCATGTCGTCGAAGGCCTCGGTGGTGAAGATCACGTCCAGACGGCGGGCCAGGAACTGCTCGCGAAGCTGGCGGCTGAGGCCCGAGGCGATGCTGAAGGAGGGCACGCTGTCGCGCAGCTGCTGCAGCAGCCGCGGCATGAAGGGCGCCGCCAGCGTGTCGATGCAGCCGATGCGCAGCTCCGGCATGAACAGCACGTCCTTGCCGCCGATCACCGCCGGCAGTTGCCGTGCGTCGCCCAGGATGCGGTTGCTC
>JAEYOB010000637.1 GCA_023412175.1 Pseudomonadota bacterium
AGCCCCGCCAGCCCCAGCGCCGTGCCGCCCATGATGGCCGCCCAGCGCTCGGCCGGGCCGGCGGTGCCCTGCCCGTCCGGGTTCGAGGTCGGCGCAGGCGCGTCGACCGTCCGGCGGGCCGCCCGGCGAGCCATCCTGTCAAGGGTCATTTCCCCTCCTTCTCCATCATGTTCAGGGCGAACAGCCCCTTCATCAGGAAGTCGTGCAGTTCAATCTTTTCAGCGATGTCGTCGTAGGACGTCGCGTCCGGCGCGCTGCCGGCGTTCATCAGAGCCTCGTCCCACTGGTTGCCGGCATAATCGCCCCGCCCGACCAGCATCACCGCCCGCAGCTCGATCCGCTCCTCCGGCGTCAACCCGGACAGCAGCCGCTTGAGTTCGTCGATGGCGGCGCTGGCGTCCGCCGAAACGACGTTGAGCGTATCCAGGTCGGTGGGGTTTCGCGAGCCGCGCTCAGCCACCTGTTCGCCGAGGTCGATGTTGCGCATGCCGGCGACGAAGCGTCGACGGTCTTCCCCCGCTTCCGACGCCAGGTCGGCCGCGCGTTTCACGGTGTCGAGCGAGATGCGTTGCAGCTTGGGCATTGGGGAAAGCCTTATGACTGGGGATGGAATTGGGGTTCTGCCGGACGCCAACAGCCGCGGCGCGGCTTCGTTGCGCCTCAAGGTTGCGCTCACTCCTCCGGTTCGGGGTTGCTCTGCCGGGTCGGCCTGGCGTTGTGCGCGTGGCCGGGATTGCCGCCGGGCACGCGGTCACTGCCGGGCGCCTGGTTCTGGGTCGGCTTGTTGCCGGCCTTCTGGTCGCTCTTGGCCGCCTTGCCGGGACCGCCGGCGCGGTGCTTGTCCTGCTCGGTATCGTGAGGGGTACGGCTCATGATCGGTCTCCACGGGTTGTTCCGGACAGCACAACAGGCGATGGGCGCGAGAGTCCCCCCGGAAACCCGGCCGCTGCCGCGCTGTTACCAAAGGGAACCATCTGGAGACGAGCGCATGGCAAGCCTGGACGAAGGCTACCGCACAGTGACCCTGCAAGCCGAAGACGGTCCCATCGAGGCCCGCCATTACCCGGCCGGGGGCGCCACGCGCGGCGCCATGTGGGTGGGCGGCGTGGGCGGCGGCTTCGACACGCCGGCGCGCGACCTCTACCCCCGCCTGTGCGAGGATCTGACCCGGCACGGCATCCAGTCGCTGAGGGTGCGTTTCCGCCACCCGACCAAGCTGAACGAGGCGGTGCTGGACGCGCTGGCCGGGCTGGACTTCCTGAGCGCGCAGGGAGTGCGCGAGGCCGCAGTGATCGGCCATTCCTTCGGCGCCGCCGTGGCGTTGCAGGCGGCCGCGGCGCGCCGCGACCTCGTGCGTACGGTGGTGACGCTGGCGACGCAGGGCTTCGGCGCGGACGTGGCGCATGACCTCGGCATCCCGCTGCTGCTGATCCACGGTGAGGCCGACGAAATCCTGGCGCCGGAATGCTCGCTGTACGTCCATCGCATCGCGCTTGAGCCCAAGAAGCTCGTCCTCATGCCCGGCGCTGCGCACTGCCTCGACGAAACTGCCGAAGCGGTGTGCCGCGAGGTCAGGGACTGGCTGAAGGAATGGCTGGGGACGGGGGCGTAGGCCGGGCGGCCCGACGCCCCCTTGCATCATCGTCCACACGTCGGGCTTCGCCTCCGGCTCAACCCACCCTACGATGCTCCGGCTGATCGAAAAGGGAGCCTTCCAGCCATGCCCATCGTCGCTTACGTGTTCGACGCCTACGGCACGCTGTTCGACGTGCACTCCGCAGTCTCACGCCACGCCGCGGTAGTCGGCCCGCAGTGGGAGCGGCTATCGGAGCTGTGGCGCACGAAACAGCTCGAGTACAATTGGGTCGAGAGTCTGATCGGCCGTCATCCGGACTTCTGGGAACTCACCGAGCGCGCGCTCGACTACGCGATGGTCGAAGCCGGTGTGCCGGGAGGCGAACTCCGGACCGAGTTGCTGGACTCCTACCGTTCGCTGGACGCCTACCCCGAGGTGCCCGAGGTGCTTGAAGCACTCAAGACCCGCGGGGCACGCACCGCCATCCTGTCCAACGGCACGCCGCAAATGCTGGCCGACGCCGTACAGGCCGCGGGCATCGGCGACCTGCTGGACGCCGTCATCTCGGTCGAGGAGGTCGGCATCTTCAAGCCCGACCGCCGCGTCTACGAGCTTGCAGAGAAGCACCTGGGCGTGCCGCCGGCGGGAATCTCCTTCCAGTCTTCCAACGCCTGGGACGCGGCGGGGGCGAGCGCCTTCGGCTTCCGCGCCGTCTGGGTCAACCGCATCGGCCGCCCGCGCGAGTACGCCGGCGATCCCGTCACCGAAGTGCGCGACCTCTCCGCCCTGGTCGGCATGGATCTCTGACCCGTGCTGTGGCCGATCACGATCCTGCTGGTCTGCCAGCTTGCGGGCGAATTGGCGGTATTGGTGCTCAAGCTGCCGGTACCCGGCCCGGTGCTGGGCATGCTGCTTCTGTTCGCCGGCCTGCTGGTGCGCGGCGGCGTGCCCCGGCCGATGACCGACGCCGCGGGCGGACTGCTGCGCAACCTGTCGCTGCTGTTCGTGCCGGCCGGGGTCGGCGTGGTGGCGCACCTCGGCCGCCTGTCCGACGAGGCGCTGCCCATCGCCGCCGCGCTGGTCGGCAGCACCGTGCTGACCATCGCCGTCACCGCCTGGGTGATGGCGGCGCTGCTGAAGCGCACCGGCCGCAGCCATGGGGGACCGGGGGCATGAACGACCGGCTGCTCGACGTCTGGGTCTACCTGTCGGCGAGCCCGCTCGCCGGGCTGACCCTCACTCACCCTGGTCGCCTACCAGATCGGCGTCTGGGTGTTCGAGCGCTGCGGGCGCACGCCGCTGGTCAACCCAGTTCTGATCGCCGTGGTGCTGATCATCGCCACGCTGAAGGGGCTGGGCATCGATTACACACGCTATTTCGAGGGCGCGCAGTTCGTGCACTTCCTGCTGGGGCCGGCGACCGTGGCCCTGGCGGTGCCGCTCTACAACCAGTTCCAGCAGGTGCGCCGCGCGGCCCCAGCCATGCTGGCGGCGCTGCTGGTGGGCTCGCTCACCGCGGCAGGC
>JAEYOB010000690.1 GCA_023412175.1 Pseudomonadota bacterium
GTTCTTGGTGGTGCGGCTGATCTCGTAGTTGACCGTCTCCTCGTTGCGGGCCGACCTGTTCGAGGAGATGGCGGTGTTGTCCTTGCTGCCGGTCTGCGCGGTGGGCAGGTTCTGGTCCACCGTCACCGGCTGGAGCGGGTCGCGGTCCTGGCTCTGGTTGTCCTCGCTGACCGTCTGGGTGGAGCGCACCACCTGGGTCTCGGGGTCGAAGATATCCGACTGCGTAGTGATGCGGTCGAAGTCCAGGTCGGCCGACACCTCGGCGCGCACCTTGCCGTAGCCGACGGTGCGGCCGAGCAGGTCCTCGATGGTGGTGGCGAGGCGGCGCTCGTAGGCGAGCTTCTTCTCCTCGGCGTTCGCCATCATCACGTCTTCGCTGTTGGCGCCGCCGCCGCGGGCGAGCAGCTTGCCCTTGTCGTCGATGATGGAGATCTGGGTCGGTTCCAAGTTCGGGACCGAGGCGGCGATCAGGTGCTGGATGGCCGAGATGTTCTCGCGCGAGAGCTGCGCGCCCGGCTTGAGCTTGAGGAAGACGCTGGCGGTCGCCGGGTTCTGCGCGCGGGCGAACAGCTCGCGCTTGGGCAGCACGAGGTGGACGCGCGCGTGCTGCACGCCGGCCAGCGTGCCCACCGTGCGCGCCATTTCGCCTTCCAGCGCGCGGAGGTGGTTGATGTTCTGGATGAAGCTGGTGGTGCCGAAGCCCTCGCCCTTGTCGAACAGCTCGTAGCCGACCGAGCCGCCGGAGGGCAGGCCGGCCTCCGCCATCCTCATGCGGACGGTGCCGACATGGTCGGCGGGGACGCTGATCTTGGTGCCGCCCTTGTCCACGCTGTAGGGGATCTTCGCCTCGTCCAGCTTCTTGGCGATGGCGGCGGCGTCGGTCGCCTGGAGGTCGGCGTACAGCAGCTCCATGTCCGGGGTGGACAGGCGCGTGGTCAGGTAGATGAAGAAACCGATCAGCAGCAGGCCCACGGCGCCGATCGCCGCAAGGCGCGCGGGCCCCAGGTTGCGCAAGGTCTGCAGCAGGTTGTTCACGCGCATTGTCCCCGAGCGGCGGCCGGCGTCCGGCACCGGCGCGTCCCCGCAGCCGACACGCTGCGGCTGCAATAACCACGCCGATGGATTTTCACGACGCGCAGATTAGGAAGATTTTGATGAATTAAGGGTTAATCCAGCGGTAAAAGTTGCCCGGTGCTAGGCAAAATATGCCTACCGGGGCATGGTGCGGCCCCCTTCCTTGCGCGCGAATCGCGCTTTGCCCCTGTGGCGTTCGTTCGAGGCGCGAGGCTTTCCCAAATAGAGGTTGCCGGGGCGGGCCGCCGCTCCTCCTGCTCGGCTTAGCCGTATCGGGGAACTATGTATCATTCGGCGAGTTCGCCGGTGCGTCCGTTGACGGGCAGGGGAGGCGGGCGTAGCTAAGAAATCGTGTGATGCCACGCAACCCGTACGGGTTGCCCGGTGTTGAAGGCTCAGGAGCGTGTGCGGCGGACGGGTTTGCACGACAGGCACGGGGGTATGCTGTGAAAAAGCGCGGCCGTGAGAAGAAGGAAGGCCTCAACGAGGTCGATGTGTTCGTCGGCCAGCGCCTGCGCGAGTTGCGCATGCTGGCCGGGCTGTCGCAGAGCGACGTGGCGTCGGCGCTGGGGCTGACGTTCCAGCAGCTTCAGAAGTACGAACGCGGCTTCAACCGCGTGTCGGCCAGCCGGCTGTTCAAGCTGGCGCAGTACTTCCGCGTCCCCGTCTCAGTGTTCTTCGAAGGGCTGGAGGAGCGCTCCCACGCCGCCGAGGCGGCCGGTGCGGGCGCGGAGCCCGAATCCGAGGGCACGCTGCGCTCGCGCGAGGCGCTGATGCTGGCGCGCTATTTCCAGAACATCCGCGATCCCATGGTGCGCGCGGCGATCCGCGAACTGGCCGAGCGCTGCGCCAGCGCCAGCGAAAGCGGCGAGGGGCATGTCGAGGAGATGGGCATCCCCGCCCGGCGCGGCCGTCCCCGCCGCGGCGAGCAGCCCGCCGGGCGGGCCTGAGGCGGGTTGCCTTCCCGGTTCCCGGCCCCCGCCGGTCCCGGCCGACCCTATTTTCCGGAAGCCCTGCGTTTCCTGGGCCGCTGACCGCCCGCGGCCGGCTGTGCCAGGTGTTTCAACTCCTCGTAGCGCTCCAGGAACATGTCGTAAGCACGCTCCGGCCCGACCGGGACGATCTTTTCCGGATGGGGTGGTGGAAGGTGGCCCCAGTCCATCCAGGCCGGCGGCAGCAGGTCGCGCAACTCCGTGGCCATGCAGACGAGATCCGCGTGCTTGATGGCCGGCGAGTCGTCCTGGAAGCCGAACCACCGCCGCAGCGCCGTCTTCACGGGATGCAGCCGCTCCTTGACGTAATTCCGGTCCAGCATGACCTTGACCGGAGACGGCCAATCCCCGAGGAATTCGGCTTTTCCACCCCAAAATTGATGCTATCGGTTGTATTGCAAAGGCGTAACGGAAGGTTCCATACCGCCAGCAATACTAAGATACAGTTGAATGAAGGGCGGATACTGCGACAGGGCGAGCGAGCTGATGAGGCTGCGGCGTAGAAGTAGGACTGTTCAGCTTGCTGAGGGATTTATCCGCGGCGATGGCATTCCTCCCCACGTGAGTGTCGGCGGGGTAGGCTCGTCCAAGGCCGTCGGCTGTCCTCACGCTCGCCGCTCGCGCCCCAGCATCAATGCCTCCACTTGCCGGACCGCAATTTCCAGATCGGTGTCGGAAAGACCGTCGGCGGGAGCGAGCAGCCGGGCGCGCAGTTCGGCCCGCCGGGACGACACCGTCCCTGCAGCGTCCAAGCCGTCGAAAAGGCTTGCAAGCGGCAGATCAAGGACGCGGCCGATCTGCTCCAGGGTATCAACTCGGCCAAATTCTGCAGAAGGCTGGCGTGATGTACAATGGGCGCCTTACGCCTGATCGCTTCGGCACCGCCGAGCGTTTGTGGCAGGAGATCCATGGAGCGTGGCTAGCCAAGCTGACGGACTTGGGCGGACCGGATACTTTGCTGTCGGCCGTGCGGTCGATCGACTGACTTTCTGCCGCGACGGGAACTTGTGGTCAGTATCACTAAACTCCGGCACGGGGCGAAAACGCACGATTCTGGCACAGCGCGGCAGCCCTATCCGGGAGATCCGGTGTGCTGTGCCAGAACTTGTGCCGCAATAGCTGTGCCACAATCCCGAGGCGTCTACGGTTTTTGGCACGTGGGGCGCATGCTGCTGGGCTATGCACGGGATTCCACCGTCGATCAGAACCTCGGCGCTCAGTTCTCCGCGCTCGTCGCGGCCGGGGTGAACCCGGCGCGCATCTACACGGACAAGGCGAGCGGGGCAAAGACCGATCATCCGGGTCTGGCCGAGTTCATGCGAGCACTGCGTGCGGACGATGTGGTTGTCATCTGGCGGCTCGATTGGCTTGGTCGATCCCTGCGTGAACTGATCGACTTGGTCTCCAGGATCGAGGCTGCCGGCACCGGCTTGCGCAGCTTGACCGAAACCCTCGACACGACCACGCCCACGGGGCGACTGCTCTTTCATCTGTTTGGTGTCAATCGGCTTTGGACTCAAACCCCGGATCGGATTCCAACATTGACCCCCTGATGCTGTACGGAAGGCTGTCCGTGTGGGCGAGAGATGGTCGGGGGATCAGGGGCGGTTCTTGAAGCGCCAGCTGTCGTTGCCGGTCTCGATGATGTCGCAGTGGTGGGTCAGCCGGTCCAGCAGCGCCGTCGTCATCTTGGCGTCGCCCAACTTTGCACGCCGAAACACACTTTGGTGTAGTGGGCCAGCTTGTCCTCCAGCCGCCCCTCGGCGTGCGCCCGCATCAGGCCGGGCCGCAGCGTCGACCACTCTGACAGTGGAAGACGACGTACTTTTCGGGCTTGACCGTCATCCGGCGTGGGTCGAACTGCGACAGCGGGACGAGCACTGCGCCGGGGATGTGGGCCGCACGGTGCTCGTGCGGCTCCCGGACATCCACAATGACGGCCGATCCCTCCTTCAGTCAGCCTTTGACGGTGGCCAGATCGACGGTCTTGATTTGGTCGCTCGTGGCGTTGGTGCTCCGAGTGAAGCCAAGGAGGTTGCAAAGCGTTTTCAGCATGGTCATCCTTGAGTGTTCACGAGTTGGTCACCGCGGGCCGCGAGTGTGAACGGTCGGCCGGTGTCCGGTCCCCCCACCGAACGGGTCGGCAGGATGGGGTCGTCGCTGCGCAGGACGACGTAGATGGCCGGAATCACGAGCACCGTTAGCAACGTGGAACTGAGCAGACCGAACAGCAGTGAGATCGCCAGCCCCTGGAAGATCGGGTCGGTCAGGATGAAGGCCGCACCGATCATCGCGGCGACCGCCGTCAGCAGAATCGGCTTGAAGCGGATCGCTCCCGCCTCCAGCACGGCGTCGCGCACCCCCCTCCCCCGCCCCCGCCCCCGCAGGTGGCGGATGAAGTCCACCAGCAGGATGGAGTTGCGCACGATGATGCCCGCCCGCGCGATGAAGCCGATCATCGAGGTCGCCGTAAAGGCCGCGCCGAACAACCAGTGGCCCAGCACGATGCCGATCAGCGTCAGCGGCACCGGCACCAGGATGACCAGCGGCAGCTTGAAGCTGCCGAACTGACCAACCACCAGCAGGTAGATGCCCAAGATTGCTACCGTGAAGGTCGCGCCCATGTCGCGGAACGTGACGTAGGTGATCTCCCACTCCCCCTCCCATAGCAGCTTAAGCGTGCTTTGGTCGTCGGGCTGGCCGTGCAGAAGGACTTCGGGTTCACCTGCCAAACCGGCCGCTTTCCAGTCGACTTCCTTCAGGCGGTCCTGGACGGTCAGCATGCCGTAGATCGGCGCCTCGAACCGCCCGGCGAGGTCGGCCATGACCATCTCGGCGAAGCGGCCGTTGCGACGGAACAGCGGGAAAGAGGCGGGCTCCCGCGTCATGGTGACGAGGTCGCCCAGTTCCACCGTGCCGCGCGCCCCCGGCACCGGTGTCGCGAGGATGCGCTCGGACAGAAACAGGCCGGACTTGGGCAGGCGGACCGCGATCTCGATCGGGTTGCGGCCGGCCCCGCGGTGCGAGTAGCCGACCGGTACGCCGGCCATCAGCGCCTGCAAGGTGTCGTAGACCGCCTGTTCCTCCACCTCGTGGAACTCCAGGCTCTCGCGGTCCAGCGCGAAGCGCAGCCGCTCGCCCGCCTCGCGAAAGCTGTTGTCCACGTCCACGATGAAGTCCACCTGGCGGAAGACGTCCCCGACCATGGTGGCGGCCTTGCGGCGGGTCTCGGCGTCGGGGCCGTAGACTTCGACCAGCAGGGTTGAGAGAACCGGCGGGCCGGGCGGCACCTCGACGACCTTGATGGAGGTCCCGGGGGGCACGGGTAGGTCGGCCAGGCGCTTCCGGATGTCCAGTGCAATGTCGTGGCTGGCCCGCTGGCGCTTCTCCTTGGGGGCGAGGTTCACCTGGAGGTCGCCCTGCTCCGGCTGGTCGCGCAGGTAGTAGTGCCGGACCAGACCGTTGAAGTTGAAGGGCGACGCCCTGCCGCTGTAGGCCTGCACGTTCGCCAGCTCCGGCAGGTCGGCGATCTTCCGCGCGGCGGCCAGCAGCGTGCGCTCGGTGTCCTCCGGCGACGCGCCACGCGGCAGGTCCACAACGACCTGAAGCTCCGATTTGTTGTCGAAGGGCAGCAGCTTGACCGTCACGTCCTTGGTGTAGAACAGCACCGTCGACGCCAGCGTCGCCACGCCGACCGCCAGCAGGAACACCCAGGCCGTCCGCTTGGTCCTGATGACCGGCCGTGCCACCGCCAGATACATCCGCCCCAGCGCACCGCCCTGGCCATGCTCGCCATTCCCATGCCCAGCGCCATGCCCGGCGGGCATCTCACCGGGGCGCAGCTTCACCATCAGCCAGGGCGTCAGCACCATGGCGACGAAGAAGCTGAACAGCATGGCGGCGGATGCGTTGGCCGGGATCGGGCTCATGTACGGACCCATCAGGCCGGACACGAACATCATCGGCAGCAGCGCGGCGATAACGGTCAGGGTAGCGACGATGGTCGGGTTGCCGACCTCCGCCACCGCCTCGACGGCGGCCTGGACCTTGGAGCGGCCGTCGCGCATGGACCAGTGGCGGTCGATGTTCTCGATCACGACGATGGCGTCGTCCACCAGGATGCCGATGGAGAAGATCAGCGCGAACAGACTGACACGGTTGATGGTGTAGCCCATCAGCCAGGACGCGAACATGGTCAGCAAGATCGTCGTCGGGATGACGATGAAGGTCACCATACCCTCGCGCCAGCCGATCGCCAGCACGATCAGCCCCACGATGGTCACGGTGGCGAGCGCCAGATGGAACAGCAGCTCGTTGACCTTCTCGTTCGCCGTCTTGCCGTAGTCGCGGGTGACGGTGACGGTCAGGTCCTTGGGCAGCCCGGCGGCCTCGATGGCGTGGACGCGCTCCAGCACACGTTCGGCGATGGTCACGGCGTTGGCCCCGGCGCGCTTGGCGACGGCGATGGTGACCGCGGGCACGTGCACCAGTCCGCCCTTGCCGTCCGGCACCATGTGCCACGCCGTGCTCTCGTCCGGCCGGGATCCCACCACCACATCGGCCACGTCCTTCACATAGACCGGGCGCCCGTCGCGCGTGGTGACCAGAAGTAGCCCGATGTCGGTCGTCCCCTGGAGCGTTTGCCCGGCCACCACCGGCAGGCTGCCGCCCTGTGAGCGCACCTGCCCGACGATGAAGGAGCGGTTGGCGTTCCTGACCTTGTCCACGAGCTGGTTGAGCGTCACGCCGTAGAGCGACAACCGCTCCGGGTCCGGCTCTACGCGGATCTGGTCGGGGCGGCCGCCGACCAGAAAGGTCAGGCCCACGTCCTCGACCTGGACCAGCTGCGCCAGCAGCTCATCCGCGACACCGTAGAGCGCGTTGTCGCTCCAGCGCCCGGCGGCTTCCGGATGGGGGGCCAGCGTCAGGGTGAGGATCGCCACATCGTTGATGCCGCGCCCGACGATCAGCGGCTCGGGAATGCCGAGCGGAATGCGGTTCATGTTGGCCCGCACCTTCTCGTGCACGCGCAGGATCGCGTCGTCGGACGAGGTGCCGACCAGGAAGCGGGCGGTGACGACGACGCGGTCATCCATGGTCTGGCTGTAGGTGTGTTCGACGGCGTCGATGCCCTTGACAATCTCCTCCAGGGGCTTGGTGACCAGCTCGACCGCGTCGTCGGCCTTCAGCCCGTCGGCGCGGACCAGGATGTCTACCATGGGTACGCTGATCTGCGGCTCCTCCTCGCGCGGCAGGGAAAGCAGCGCCACCGCACCGACGACCAACGAGGCAAGCAGCAGCAAGGGAGTCAGGGGCGAGCGGATGAAGGTCCGCGTCAGCACCCCGGAGAGGCCGAGCGACATCACACACCTTCCGACCGAATGATGACGTCACCGGGCTTCAGGCCTGACAGCACTTCGATCCCGCCGGGCTGGTCACCAACCTTGGGGATTGTGCCGCCCACCTGCACCGGCGCCTCGCTGCCGTCGGTCAGCCGCACGAAGTCGGCGCCGAAGCGGCGGATGACCCAGTCCGGGGGCACGACGACGGCATCCCGCGTGCCGGTGGCCACATAGACGCGCACCCGCTCGCCCACGAAGAAGTCGCCGAGACCGGTGACCGTCGCATCGGCCACCACCTGGCCGCTCGCCAGCTCCGGATAGACCTGGCGGACGGCGCCGCGTTTCAGCTCCAGGGCGCTTTCCTTGACATCCGGAGCGCCCAGCGTAACGGGCGGAGCAAGGCCGCGGTCGCCGACCAGCACCGGGTCACCCTCACGCAGGAAGCGAGCGTGGCGCTCGGGCAGGTGGAGGCGCAGCACATAGGTTTCCATGGCGATGCTCGCCACCGGCTCACCCGGCATGACCACGGCGCCGTCGATTACCTTGACCTGGAGGATGCGCCCATTCGCCGGGGCGAAGACCTCGCCCTCACGGAGCTGCTGCTCCACCACCGCGCGCTCCGCCTTCATGGCGGCGATCTGCGCGCGGGCGACGTCCACAGCGGCTTGTGCGTCATCGAGCCGCTGCTGTGTGCCGGTGCCGCTGGCCCGCAGTTGACGGGCCCGGTCCAGCTCCAGCTCGGCCTGATGCTGCTGGGCTTGGAGCGCCTGGATGCGGGCGTCCAGCGCAGCGAGTTGAAGGGGCAGCTTGGGGTCGCGGACCACCGCGACGATCTGGCCCATGGTGACCTTGGCACCCTCCTTGACCTTGAGGTCGGCGATGGTGCCGCCGGTGCGGGTGCGCGCGAGCGTCTCGTGAACGCTTTCCACGGTGGCGAAAACCGCCTTCAGATCCTCGACCGGCCGAGGTTGGATGGTCAGATGATCGCCCTGGGCGCGCGCGCCGGACAGCGGCAGGATGGCGAGCAGAAGAGCCGCTGCCAGTGTAACGGGTGCGATTGGACAGGGCATGACGGTCCACCTTGCAGCGGGTGAGCGGGTTGTCTCTTGACCATTAATTTAGAAGAAGCTAATTTAGTGTCAATGAATGAATTGGACGCCCGCCATATCCGTTCGGCGGCGCGCCTGCTGAAGGCGCTGGCCAATGAACGACGCCTTTCCATCCTCTGCCTTCTGGGGCGCAGGGAGATGTGCGTCGGCGCCCTCGCGGACGCCGTTGGGCTTGGCCAGTCGGCGCTGTCACAACATCTGGCCAGACTGCGCGCCGAGGGGCTCGTCCACGCCCGCCGCGAAAGCCAGACGATCTTCTACGCCCTGGCCAACGCCGAGGCGGCCGCAGTGATCGAGGTGCTGGCGGGGCTGTATTGCGACCGTCCGCCAACGGGGCATTCCTCGTCAAATCACCCCTTCCGTCGGGAGACATTGACATGAGCATCGACCGCATCGTGATGGCCTTCGCCGGGACCATGGTCCTGCTGAGCTTGGCCCTGTCGCATCTGCACAGCCCGCAGTGGCTGTCGCTGGCCGCCTTCGTCGGCGCCAACATGTTCCAGGCTGCTTTTACCGGCTTCTGCCCCCTGGCGATGATCCTGAAACGGCTGGGCGCGCGCCCCGGGGTCGCTTTCAACTGAGGGCACGGCAACCTCAGAGCATGTTTGTAGCGGGCCCGTCCCGACCGGCGCCGAGCGGGATGCTACTTTAAGCTGAACTGAGGTGTCGTCGCGGAAGAGGGTTTGGTAGGGCTGTGGGTGTCGTCACCAGCCATCAGGCCAGCATTCTATGGGCACTCTATGGGCACTGCCGTTCGTCCCGCAAGCACCCCCCGGCGTCCTGGGACGCCTTCTCGGACGTTGACGCCTTCGTCGACGAGGTGCTGAGCGAGTTGGCCGCGATGGCGACGGACGGCACACGTCCTACCCGTCCTGGACTCAAGGCAGCGCTCGCCGGAGCAGCCCTGCGCAAGGGGATCATGGGGCTGTGGTGCGTGTGCTTCTGTGGCATGCAATGGCGCGCCATCGGCTAGCTCTCGGGCATTCCCTTCGGCTCGCCGGCCATGGCTTCCGAGACCCTGCCTTGGGTGAGCTGGCTATCGGGGCGAGCGCTTGGTCAAAGCCGGCGCGGCCCTCGGCATCACCATTCAGCCCATTGCTCGCGGCCGCAACAGGACCTTCATCCCAGCCGGAATCTGCTGGACGGCGGAGCGCTCCTTTGGCTGGCTCGTTCTCTATCGGCGGTTGAACACCGTCGTTGAGCGGACGAAGGAGCACCTCATCGCTTTTGTCGAGATCGTCTTCATCTCAACCCTGGCCAGACGCCTGAAGCGGCTCGACACCCAGGCCGCCAGCGCATGACGTCTACAAACATGCTCTCAATGCGTTCTAAAACTGTCCCTTAAACACGGGACAGGGCCGAACGGGCCGACTGTCTCAGTTCACTTTTTGAGTGCAGGCCACACCGCCAAGGTTCACCTCCGCAATCCTCTGAAGGATAGCGGTCTGAAGCTGTTCCGGCGTGACCGGTTTGCGAAGCACGGGATACCCGCTCGCCGCGGCGTCCTTATCGCAGGCGCCGCCGATTTCACCCGTCAAAACGAGAGCGGGAACTGGCCGCCCCAGGCATGCTTCGATATAGCGGATGGCATCCGTCCCCAAGCGCCGCTCGCGTAGCCGGTAATCGGCCAGAATGATACTGGGCGCCGCCCCGCTGCTGCGCAACTGCTCGACGGCCTCCTCACCGGACTCCCCGGCGAGCACTGTGAAACCCCATCCCTCGAACAGGGCTTTCAGTGCCATGCGCACAATGACGTCGTCTTCGATGAGCACGATGAGGCGCCCGGTGCCGTCAAGCGTCTGCGGCCGCGCCAGCGCGACCGGCGAGTGTTGCCCGGGGGCGACGGGAATTTCGATCCAGAAGGTTGAACCCTCGCCTGCTCTCGATGTGACGCCGACCTCATGTTCGAGGAGCTCGGCCAGTTTTTTGACGATTGCCAAGCCCATGCCGAGTCCTTGGCTGCGGTCGCGCTCCGGATTGCCGACTTGGTAGAACTCGTTGAAGATCTCGCCCTGAGCCTCGGCCGGAATGCCCTGACCGCTGTCCTGGACCTCGATGCGGATCACGTCGCCCTTGCGCCGGCTGTCGATCAGGATGCGTCCCTCGTCGGTGTAGCGGACGGCGTTCTCGACCAAGTTGTGCAGGACCCGCAGCAGCAGCAGCGGGTCGGTCCGGATGACGGCCGCCGACGGCACGACGTGCCACTCCAATCCTTTGGCCTCCGTGCTTTGCCGGAACGCGGCTTCGATCTGATCGAACACGGACGCCAGCAGGATCTCCTTCACCTCAGGTTCCACCAGACCCGCGTCGATCTTTGAGACGTCGAGCAGGCTGTCCAGCAATCCCTTCAGCACGCCGAGGCTCTGCTGGAGTTGCAGGTAATGTGGCTGGCCACCCTCGCCGATGTATGGGCCGATGACTCCGGTGAGCATCAGGATCGACTGGACCGGCTGTCGCAGGTCGTGGCTCGCCGAGGCTAGAAACTGCGTTTTGGCTGCATTGGTACGCTTCAATTCCGTGGCGTGTGCCTCGGCGCGCTCGGCGGCTTCACGCAGGAATGCCAACAGCTGAACGTTGGTGAGGGCCAGTGCGGTCGAGCGGGCGATCGCCTGGAGGATGGCGACCTCCTCCTCCGAGGCGGTGTGCTGGGTGGCCCAGTAGGCGCCGATGGCGCCAACGGGATCCTCCGGCCGCACAGGCACCATGACCATGCTCTTCACGAAGGTCAGCCGGTAAGCGTCGTGCGGGACGCGCGGATCCTTGTAGATGTCTGGGATGACGGCGGTCCGACCGTTCAGCATGGCCCAGCCGGACACGCAGGCCTGCATGGGGAAGCGCTGCCCTTTCCAAAGCGGACTGATGGCACTCTCGTCCGCGTAGTAGCACTGATCACTCTCGCGCAGCACGAAGGCGACACCGTCCGCCCCTGTCAGTTGCCGGGCCGAGGTGCGCACGATCTCCATGATGCCCTGAAGGTCTCCCGCAAATGACAGCCGCTCGATGATGTCGACCACCGCGGTGACGCGCCGGTCGCCGTACAGCGCCGCAACGTTGTCCTGCATCGAGACCTGCATGGGCTGCTGCATCCCGGTTCCCCTTTCCGTCATAGACCGACGCATTTCTGCGGCGTTCCACTGTCCGAATAATGGCCTGCGTTCAACCTATCATATCCCACCACGCTCATGTACCCGACTGTGGATTGGCATGGGGTTTGGATGCCGATCGGTCTGGCCAAGCATCTGATCGACCAGAATATGGCCGGGCTAGAGTTGGATGCCGAGCGACGCTGTTGCACCGAGGCTGACCTGAGACCGAAGTTTCCTCCAGTCATTGGCAGAGTCTCTGTGAGTTGTGATGCCCGAAGCGGGCGGTGATGGCAAGCCGGGCCGGGGC
>JAEYOB010000739.1 GCA_023412175.1 Pseudomonadota bacterium
GACCTACCCGATCTTCGACCGCCACCACCACCACCGCTACCCGACCTGGGGCTACCAGGGCGCGCTGAACGTGCTGGTCCGCCTCCTCGACCGCATCTTCGAGGACATGGACGCCAACACCAACGTCACCGGCGTGACGGACATCTCGTTCGACCTGATCCGCTAGGACCAAGCCGAACCGACGAAGCAGCCGGCCCCCGCCCATCCCCGGGGGCCGGTTGTTTTTTGGCGGGTGGAATGCGACCCTCCAGGAATGGACGACCTGGAACAGTTGCGCGATCGCTGGCACGCCTTGCGGACCCGCTTCCGCGACAGCGCCCGCGCGTTCGACGCGTGGTACGACGTCGAGCTGACCTACACCTCCAACGCCATCGAGGGCGGCACGCTGACCCGCCGGGAAACCGCGCTGGTCATCGAGAAGGAGATCACCGTCGCCGGCAAGCCGTTGCGCGACCACCTCGAAGCCGTGGACCACCACCACGCCGTCGGCTACGTGCGTACACTCGCTGCGCGCGGCGAGCCGATCCGTGAGGCCGACGTCCGTGAGATCCACCGCATGGTGCTCGGCCGCAGCTTGCCCGACGAGGCGGGGCGCTACAGCACGCGTCAGCGTTTCATCGCCGGAGCCGACGTGCGCTTCCCGACCCCGGCCGAGATCGATCCGCTGATGGGCGATTTCGGACAGTGGCTGGGTGCTGCCCCCGCCGGTCCCGACACGGCGTTCGAGGCCCACTACCGCTTGATCGCCATCCACCCGTTCTCCGATGGCAACGGCCGGACGGCACGGCTGCTGATGAACCTGATCCTGCTGAAGGACGGCTACCCGCCGCTCGCCATCGGCCCGGAGGAGCGGCTGGCCTATCTGGATGCTATTGACCTGCGCCAGCGCACCGGGGATGCGGAACCGTACAGGATCTTCCTGCGACCGCGCTTGGCAGCGAGTCTGAAGCGGCACATCTCGGAGCTGGAGCGGGAGGAGACGGGCAGGCTGGGTTGACCGTAGCGAAGCCCGCTCTACGCTCCACCCTCTGTCGGAAAAACGACACACGTTCCACGTTGTCGGGTATCGAACAGATTCGGCAACATTGAAAACAGAAGATTTATCATAGCATTACCCAGGCACGCCGCTCTGGCACACCCCCTGCAATGCTCCTCCCGCCAGCCGACACCGGCACGAGCAGGAGGCGTTCATGGCCATCGCCGACAAGGTGCGAGAGGTCTTCAACGAGCCCGGTTGCACGACCAACCAGGCGAAGACCGAGAAGGAGCGCAAGAAGGGCTGTTCCAAGGCCCTGAAGCCCGGCGCCGCAGCCGGCGGCTGCGCCTACGACGGCGCGATGATCGCGCTCCAGCCCATCGCCGACGCCGCCCACCTCGTGCACGGGCCGATCGCCTGCCTGGGCAACTCGTGGGACAACCGCGGCACGCGCTCCTCGCACTCGCAGCTCTACCGCACCGGCCTGACCACCGACCTGTCCGAACTGGACATCATCCACGGCGGCGAGAAGAAGCTGTACAAGGCGATCAAGGAGGTGGTGGCGCAGCACAGGCCGCCGGCAATCTTCGTCTACCAGACCTGCGTGCCGGCGATGATCGGCGACGATGTCGAGGCGGTGTGCAAGCACGCCTCGGCCAAGCTCGGCCTGCCGGTGATCCCGGTGAACGTGCCGGGCTTCGTCGGCTCGAAGAACCTCGGCAACAAGCTGGGCGGCGAAACGCTGCTCGATCACGTGATCGGCACCCAGGAACCGGCCTTCACCACCGACACCGACGTCTGCGTCGTCGGCGAGTACAATCTCGCCGGCGAGCTGTGGCAGGTGAAGCCACTGCTCGACGAGATCGGTATCCGCCTGCTCTCCAACATCTCCGGCGACGCCAAGTACCACGAGGTCGCCCGCGCCCACCGCGCCCGCGTCACCATGGTGGTCTGCTCGCAGGCGCTGGTGAACGTCGGCCGCAAGATGCGGGAGCGCTGGGGCATCCCCTACTTCGAGGGCTCCTTCTACGGCGTGTCGGACATGTCGGACACCCTGCGCACCATGACCCGCATGCTGGTCGAGCGCGGCGCCGCCCCCGACCTGATGGACCGCGCCGAAGGCGTTATCGCCCGCGAGGAGGCGCGCGCCCAGCGCCGCCTGCAGGCCTACCGCCCGCGCTTCGAGGGCAAGCGGGTGCTGCTGTTCACCGGCGGCGTCAAGAGCTGGTCGATGGTCACCGCGCTGGAGGAGGCCGGCCTGACCATCGTCGGCACCTCGACCAAGAAGTCCACCGCCGAGGACAAGGAGCGCATCCGCAGGAAGAAGGGCCAGGAGTTCCACATGTGGGACGACCTCAAGCCGCGCGAGATGTACCGCATGCTGCGCCAGTCGGAGGCCGACATCATGCTGTCGGGCGGGCGCAGCCAGTTCATCTCGCTGAAGGCCAAGGTTCCCTGGCTCGACATCAACCAGGAGCGCCACCACCCCTACGCCGGCTACGACGGCATCGTCACGCTGTGCGAGGAGATCGACAAGACGCTCTCCAGCCCGATCTGGCGGCAGGTCCGCGCCAGCGCACCCTGGGAAACGAAGGTGGGGGAGGCCTGAGCCATGAGCCACATCCAGCGCTTCCCCACCGCCACCAAGGCCTGCGCCACCAACCCGCTGAAGATGAGCCAGCCCATCGGCGCGGCGCTCGCCTTCTTGGGGCTCGACCGTTCGCTGCCGCTGTTCCACGGCAGCCAGGGCTGCACCGCCTTCGGCCTCGTCCTGCTGGTCCGCCACTTCCGCGAGGCGATCCCGCTGCAGACCACGGCAATGGATCAGGTCTCCACCATCCTCGGCGGCTACGAGAACCTGGAAGAAGCGCTCAAGAACATCGACGAGCGCATGAAGCCCGACCTGATCGGCGTCGCCACCACCGGCGTCACCGAGACCAAGGGCGAGGATCTGCAAGGCCATCTGGCGACCTTCCGCCAGCGCAACCCGAACCTCGCGCACCTCAACCTCGTCTTCGTCAACACGCCCGACTTCGCCGGCGGCTTCGAGGACGGCTTCGCCGCCGCGGTGACCGGCATCGTCGAGACGTTCGCCGAGCCCTCGCGCTCCAAGGTGCGGGGCCAAGTCAACGTGCTGGCCGGCTGCCACCTGACGCCGGGCGACGTGGAGGAAATCCGCGACCTCATCGAGAGCTTCGGGTGCACGCCGATCATCCTGCCCGACCTGTCGCTGTCCATGTCCGGCCGGCAACCTGACGACTTCACGCCCACCTCGCTGGGCGGCACCACGGTCGAGCAGGTGCGCGCCATGGGCCAGTCGGAAGCGACGTTGGTGCTTGGCGAGCAGATGCGCACCGCCGCCGCGGCGCTGGAACTGAAGACCGACGTGCGCTCGCTGTTCTTCGACCGGCTGACCGGGCTGGACGTGTGCGACCGCTTCGTCCGGGCGCTGGCCGATCTGTCGGGCCGCCCGGTCCCCGCCCGCCTGCGCCGCCAGCGCGACAGCCTGATGGACGCCATGCTGGACGGGCACTTCTACTTCGCGCGCAAGCGCGTGGCAGTCGGGCTGGAGCCGGACCTGCTGCACGCCGTCACCGGCTTCCTCACCGACATGGGCGCCCAGGTGGTGGGTGCGGTGTCGCCGACCCAGGCGCCGGTGCTGGAGAAGCTGCGCGCCGGCACGATCATGGTCGGCGACCACGCCGACCTCGCCGACCTCGCGCAGGGCTGCGACCTCATGGTGTCGAACGCGCACGGCCGGCAGGGCTCCGCCCGCACGGGCGTCGAGCTGTACCGCATGGGCCTGCCGCAGTTCGACCGGCTCGGCGCCGGCCTGACGGTCAGCGTCGGCTACCGCGGCACCCGCGACCTGATCTTCGCCATCGGCAACCGCTTCCTCGCGCAGGAGACCGAACACCACGCCGATGACGCCCATGATTGCCATGGAGGCGGCGGATGCGGATGCAGCGCCGGCTGAAACTGGTCGATGAGAACGGGGCCGGCGGCCCCAGAGGAGGTTCCATGAAGGTGGCGTTCTGCACCCAGGACATGCAGCACGTGGACGCACATTTCGGGTGGGCCAGGAACATCGCGATCTACGAGGTGGCGAAGGACGGCTACCGCATGGTGGAGACCTGCCAGTTCGGCGGCGCCATGTTCGAGGACGGCAACGAAGACAAGCTGGTCCCGAAGATCGAGGCGATCGGCGACTGCGCCATCGTCTATCTCAGCGCCATCGGTGCCTCGGCGGCGGCGCGCATCGTCGCCAAGAAGATCCATCCGGTGAAGGTGGACGCCACCGCCTCGATCACCGGCCAGCTCGACCGGCTGGTCGAGACCATCAACGGCAGCCCGCCGCCCTGGCTGCGCAAGGCGATGGGCGAGGTCCCCGCGCTGGCCTTCGCCGACGACGAGGAGGATTGAGCATGCCGGACACCCCCGCGCTGGGCGGAAAGCCCCTGGAAGACATCGACGGCGCCTTCCTCAAGACCCT
Source organism: Pseudomonadota bacterium (assembly GCA_023412175.1). Lineage (GTDB taxonomy): Bacteria > Pseudomonadota > Alphaproteobacteria > Azospirillales > Azospirillaceae > Azospirillum. The sequence goes on from JAEYOB010000739.1 coordinate 4,470, forward strand.
GGTCATGCTGTTCCGCGCCGAGGACACCTACGGCGCCTGGGAGGGCAAGAGCGACGGGCAGATCCTGTCGCCCTTCATCCTCGACCGGGAGGCGCGCGCCGCCATCCCGATCATCGGCGACCCGGATCCGGACACGCTGTGGCGCCTCGAACTCTTCTACAAGGCCGTCGGCATCACCGTGGAGAAGCTGACCGGCGTCATGGCCTCCACCAAGATGAGGATGAGCCACGAGGGCTTCGGCCGCATCGT
>JAEYOB010000770.1 GCA_023412175.1 Pseudomonadota bacterium
GTTCTTCGCCGGGGCGGCCGGCGTGCCGATGGCACGGCGGCTGCCGCGGGTCGCCGCCCTGGCGCCGATGCCCGACCGCGAGCCGGCCACCGTGCTGGCCGCCGTCACCATTGCCGCCCCGCGGGAGAAGGTCTTTCGCTTCTGGCGCAATGTCGGCAACCTGCCGAAGCTGATGAGCCACCTGGAGGCGGTCGAGATCGAATCCGCCACCCGCTCCTGCTGGAAGGCGCGCGGTCCCGGTGGGGCGACGGTGCGCTGGCACTCCGAGATCGACAAGGAGCGGGAGAACGAGCTGCTCTCCTGGCACACCGTCGAGGGCGCCGACCTGCCGCACCGCGGGCAGGTGATGTTCAAGGACGCGCCGGGCGGCCGCGGCACCGAGGTCCGCCTGACACTGGTCTACCGCCCGCCGGGTGGGCAGGCCGGACGCGCGGTGGCACGGCTGTTCGGCTCCGCGCCGGGGCAGCAGGCGCGCGAGGCGCTCCGCCGGCTCAAGTACCTGCTGGAGGTCGGTGAACTGCCGACCACCGAGGGGCAGCCGCACGGCGCGCGTGGAACGATGAAGGTGACCCCATGATGAAGGCGCTCTGCTGGAACGGCGTGAACGACCTGCGGGTCGAGCGCGTGGCCGACCCGACGCTGATCAACCCGCACGACGTCATCATCAAGGTGAGCCTGTCGTCGGTGTGCGGCTCGGACCTGCACCTGCTGGGCGGCTATGTCCCGACCATGCAGCCCGGCGACATCATCGGCCACGAGTTCCTTGGCGAGGTGGTCGAGAAGGGGCCGGAGGTGCTGACGCTCAACCGCGGCGACCGGGTGATCACCGTGTCGGTCATCGGCTGCGGCAAGTGCTGGCACTGCCAACACCAGGAGTTCTCGCTGTGCGACAACTCCAACGCCCACCCGCACTACGAGGAGCGGGCGTACGGCCACGGCACGGCGGGGATCTTCGGCTACAGCCACGCCTTCGGCGGCTACGCCGGCAGCCATGCCGAGTATGTCCGCGTGCCCTTCGCCGACACCAACTGCTTCCGCGTTCCCGAGGGGGTTAGCGACGAACAGGCGGTGTTCGTCTCCGACGCGGCGCCGACCGGCTACATGGCCGCCGATATGGGCGGCATCAGGCCGGGCGACATCGTAGCGGTGTGGGGCTGCGGCGGCGTCGGCCAGATGGCGATCCGCAGCGCCTACCTGATGGGGGCGGAGCGCGTCGTCGGCATCGACCGCTACCCGGCGCGGCTGCGCGCCGCGCAGATGAAGGCCGGGGCGGAGCCCTTGGACTACACCCGGGTGGACGTCTACGACGCGCTGATGGCGATGACCGGCGGGCGCGGCCCGGACGTCTGCATCGACGCGGTGGGCATGGAAGCCGACGGCCACGGTACCGGCGCGGAGCACTGGTACGACAGGGCAAAGCAGGCGGTCGGGCTGGAGAGCGACCGGCCGGCGGTGCTGCGCCAGATGATCCAGTGCTGCCGCAAGGGCGGCACCCTGTCCATCGTCGGTGTCTATGGCGGCGTGCTGGACAAGTTTCCCATGGGGGCCGCCATGAACAAGGGCCTGACCTTCCGCATGGGCCAGCAGCACGGCCAGCGCTACGCCGCCCGCCTTTTCGCCCACATCGGGAAGGGTGAGCTGGACCCGTCCTACCTGCTGACCCACCGATGGTCGCTGGATGACGGGCCGGAGGGCTACCGCATGTTCAAGCACAAGGCCGACGACTGCATGCGTGTGGTCTTTGCGCCCGGAGGGTAAGGTTCCATGAACATCGTCTACGCCTACATGGCCGAAAAGGGCGACGCGGTCCAGGCCGAGGTGCTGGCCCTGCTCCGCGCCCGCTTCGGCAGCGCCGACACGGTCAGCGTCGAGGAGCGCGACGCCGAAACCGGCGGCGAGAGCGACGTGCTGGTAACCGTGCGGGTTCCCGCCGACCATGTGGAGCCTGCCGTCGAAGCGATCCGCGCGCATCACGCGGTGATCGACGCCGCGGCAGGGAGCTTCGGAGAGCGGGTTTGAAAACCCCTTATGTCTCCCGGTCCATCAGCGCCGCGACCGCCAGTTCCGCCGGCCCGCCATCGCTTCGCAACCCCTCGACGACGCCAGCCCGGTCCCCGGCGGGGCGGTTCTGGCTCAGCTTCCACTTGCCCTCGATGCGGGCGATGGGGAGGCGGAACCCGACGATGCCTTTGAACAGACCTTGTAGGAACTCCTCCGGTGCGTCCGAGACGGCCCAGGCGTCGGGACGGCCGGCCTCGTGCGTGTCGGTCAGCCGGGAGACGACGCCGCGCAGCGAGTCCGGATCGTCGAACAGTTCCAGGCTGCCGTAGGCGTGGACGGTCACGTAGTTCCAGGTCGGCACGACCTTGCCGGTCTGCTTCTTGGTCTCGTACCAGGAGGGCGTAACGTAGGCGTCCGGCCCGGTGAAGATGGCCAGCGCCGGCACCTCCGGCGAGAAGCGCCGCCATTGCGGGTTGGCCTTCGAGAAATGCCCGGTCAGGGTGCCGTACGGCCCGTGGTCGGCGTCCAGAAGCAACGGCAGGTGGCTGGCCTCCAAACCGTCGCCGCCCAGCGTGACCAAGGTGGCGAGCCGCGCTTGGCGGATAGCATCATGCAGGACCGGCAGCCGATCCTCGGCGAAGGCGGGCGGGACGTACACAGGCAGGCTCCGGGCCAGGGGGAAGAGGTTCGACCTTAACATGCAGGGCTACGCCGGGCAGTGCCTTTCACCCCCGCAACACCACCTGGAAGCAGGTGCCGATGCGGCGGTCGGTAATGTGCAGGTCGGCCCCGACCTTGTCGGCCAGGGCGATCAGGACGCGCATGCCCAACCCGGTCGAGGTGGCAGGGTCGAAGCCGGGTGGCAGGCCGGTGCCCTCATCCGACACCGCGAGGCGGAGCCGCCCGTCTTCTTCCCTGCGGTCGAGGGTCACGCGCACCGGGCCGGCGCCACCCTTGCGATAGGCATACTTGGCGGCGTTGGTCACCAACTCGTTGACCATCAGGCCGAGCGCGATGGCGGTGTCGGCCGGCAGCACCACGTCGATGGCGTCCACCGTCAATAGACCGTTGAGCCCGAGTGCTGAACCGATGTCGTTGCAAAGGTCGCGCAGGTAGGGGGCGGACTCGACGCTTTCCGGCCCGCTGGAGCTGTAGAGGCGTCGGTGGACCAGCGCCACCGTGGCGATGCGCGTCGCCGTTTCCTCGAACCGGACGCGGGTGTCGGGGTCGGCGATGTCGGCCGCCTGCATGTGGACAAGCAGCGCCACCATCTGCAGCGAATTCTTGATGCGGTGGTTCATCTCGCGCATCAGCAGATCCTGGCGGTGCAGCAGTTCCTCGCGCTCGGCCTCCACCTGCTTGCGTGCTGAGATGTCCTCGATGACGGCCAGCATGTAGGCCGGCCGGCCCTCGGTGTCGCGCACCGCAGAGCCGGACAGGCTTGCCCACACCGTGCTGCCGTCCTTGCGGACGTAGCGTTTCTCCTGCACGAAGCTGGTCAGCTCACCGGTATAGAGCTGTTCGGTCAGGGCTAAGCCTGTGGGCAGATCGTCGGGGTAGGTGAAGTCCTGGAAGCGCAGGCGCAGCAACTCGTCCCGCGGATAGCCGATGATCGCGCAATAGCGGTCATTGGCGCGGGTCAGGCGGCCGTCGCGGGCAACCTCGGCGATTCCGATGGCCACCTGCTCGAAGGCGGCACGGTAGCGGGCTTCGCTGTCGGCCAGCGCCTGCTGCTGACGCCGCCGCTCCGACACGTCACGGAAGAAGAGGGTTAGGCCGTCCATGGAGGGATAGGCGTGCACCTCCAGCCAAAGGCCCATTACATTCTCGAACGCTTCGAACGCATCGGGCCTGCCCGTCTCCATGGCCTCGTGATAACGCTGCCAGAAGATGGATCCTTCCCCGCCCGGATAGGCCTCCCAGAACGGTGTGCCGATCAGGTCGCGACCGCCGCTGACCAGCGCCTTCGCACGCGCGTTCAGGTAGAGGATGCGCCAGTCGCGGCCAATGACCAGCACGCAATCGGTGGTGCTCTCCAGCACCCGAAACAGGCGGTCGCGGGTCTCCCGCAGTTCCGTTTCCATACGGATGTGGTCGTCCACGCCCTGGACGACGGTGACACCCAGGACGATCTCGCCCTTGTCGTCGCGGATGGGGGCGGAACTGACCAGTAGGTTGGTGAGCCGGCCGTCGCCGCGGCGGTACAGCATGGGCTCCTGCTCGATGGTTTCGCCGTGCCGGACTGCGCGCGCCATGGGGTACTCGTCCGGCTGGTAGGGCGTGCCATCCGGGTGCAGCGCCCCGTATCGCACGTAGTCCTCGACACTCTCCGCTTCCCGCCGGCCGTGGCCGAGCAGTTCGATACCCCTGGCGTTGTACAGGATTGGCCGGCCGGACGGAGCCTCGGCAATGGAGACGCTCAGGGGCAACTGTTCGAGCACCGCGTCCAGTTGGGTGCGGCTCAGCCGGGCGCTGGCCTCCGCTTCGGCGCGGCGGATGGCGGCACCCAGCAGATGGGCGAAGCCCTGCACGAACAGCATGTCGATCTCGTGGAAATCCCGCGGCTCGCCGCCGTCGACCTCCAGCACCCCCCACGGTGTGGACTCGGCGCCGATGGGTACGTTCAGCGCGGCGACCACCCCATGATCGCGCAGCAGGCGGCTGGAATGCAGTCCACCCGGCTGGTTGAGGTCGCTCACCACCACCGGTTCCCGCGTGGCCAGCGCGCGGCCCGGTGGCGTATCGGGGTCGTTCGGCACCACTCCATGGCCGACGACGCCGTCGTGCCATCCCACGCCGGCAACAACCAGAAAATCGTTCGTCTCAGGCCGGTAGCGCAGTACCTTGGCGCGCGGCAGTTCCAGCCCCTCGGCCACGCACACGGCGGCCTCGTCAAGCAGGGCCGACAGATTCTTTTCCGCCAGCGCGCGCGCGCCGAACCGGCTCAGCGTGCGCTGGTGGCGCAGACTGGATTGCAAAAGGTCCGGCGACGGTGCGCAAGGATTGCAAGGGGATCCGTCGTCCATGAGGCAAGTTCAGGTGGATTTGCTCCGGTGTCAAATAAGTGTGCGTCCGATAACCTTTTGCTGCCAATACCAATTCCGTACTAAATGATCGGCTCCAACGGAGGTCTTTTCCCTCGGATGGGCGTCTTCAATCCTTGCTGCGGTGCGGTCCAGCGCACCGCGTTCGCTATGACCCGCTGGATGCGGGGGTCGTGATAGGTGGGATAGGTCTCGTGGCCCGGGCGGAAGTAGAAGATCCGGCCCAGCCCGCGCCGCCAGCCACAGCCGCTGCGGAACACCTCGCCGCCCTTGAACCAGGAGATGAAGACCAGATCGTCGGGCGGCGGCACGTCGAAGGGTTCGCCGTACATCTCCTCCCGCGCCAGTTCGATGCGGTCGTCGATGCCCGCCGCCACGGGGTGGGCGGGATCGACCACCCACAGCCGTTCGCTCTCCCCGGCCACGCGGTACTTGAGAAAGCAGCCCGTCCCCATCAGCGCCAGGAACGGTTTGGAGAAGTGTGCGGAGTGCAGCGGCACGAAGCCCATGCCGTTCTCGGTGACGCGCGTTCTTACCCGTCCGACGACCGCGTCGGCGACCTCGGCATGCGCCTTGTGACCCCACCAGACCAGCACGTCGGTGGCCGCCAGACGCTCTTCGCTCAGACCGTGCTCCGGTTCGTCCAGAGTGGCGGTGGTCACGTCCGTCAGCCCGTGAGCGCGCAATGCCTCGGCCAGTACCGCGTGGATCCCCTGCGGGTAGATGCGGGCGACTTCCTCGCTGCGGCGCTCGTGGAGAAACTCGTTCCAGACAAGGACGCGGATCATGCGGATTATTCCCTGCTCAAATATTGTTCTTCGCAAGATGCAACCGGCAGCGTGCCAGCGGATGTCCAGCAAGGGGAGATCGTACTCTTTGCTGCGGGATCAATGGCCTTTGCCGGCTGTTTGTGGGGAACCCGATGGACAAGCTGTGCCCACCGAAAGGTTTTAGCTCCGTGACTGTCACCGCTGCCCGGTCCGAGGACCGGCCGATGTCCGCTCCGCCGCGCCGCTACCCCGTGGGTGCCGAGGTGCTGCCGGACGGCAGCGTCCATTTCCGCCTGTGGGCGCCCAAGTGCCGCCGTGTCACGGTGGTGATCGGGCCGGACGCCGGGCCGGATGCCCGTGTGGTGTCGTTGGATGCGGAGGGCGACGGCTACTTCTCCGTCGCGGTCGGCGGCGTGACGGCGGGCAGTCTGTACCGGTACCGCCTGGATGAGGATGCGACGCCATACCCGGATCCGGCGTCGCGCTTCCAGCCCGACGGGCCGCACGGGCCGTCGCAGGTGGTGGATCCGTTCCGGTTCGGCTGGAGCGACCATGCCTGGAAAGGCCGAGCGATCAGGGGACAGGTCGTCTACGAGATGCACATCGGCACCTTTACCCCCGAGGGCACCTGGGATGCCGCCATTAGGCAGTTGCCCGATCTGGCCGAACTGGGGATCACGGTGCTGGAACTGATGCCGGTCTCGGAGTTCCCCGGCCGCTTCGGCTGGGGCTACGACGGGGTGAACCTGTTCGCGCCGACGCGGCTGTACGGCACGCCCGACGACATGCGCCGCTTCGTCGACCGCGCGCACGCGCTGGGCCTCGCGGTCATCCTCGACGTGGTCTACAACCACCTCGGCCCGGACGGCAATTACCTGAAGCGCTTTTCCGACGCCTACTTCACCGACAAGTACAAGAACGAGTGGGGCGAGGCGATCAACTTCGACGGCCCGGACAGCGGCCCGGTGCGCGAGTTCTTCGTCGTGAATGCCGCCTATTGGGTGGATGAATTCCACTTGGACGGCCTGCGGCTGGACGCCACGCAGCAGATCTTCGACGCCTCGCCGGTCAACGTGGTGGAGGAGATCAGCACGGCGGTGCGCAGGGCGGCGCGTGGCCGTGCCACCATCCTGGTCGGCGAGAACGAGCCGCAGCACTCCCGTCTCCTGCGCCCGTGCGGGGAGGGCGGTGGCGCCTGCGGCCTGGACGGCCTGTGGAACGACGATTTCCACCATTCCGCCATGGTGGCGCTGACCGGGCGGGCCGAGGCCTATTACACCGACTATCGCGGCACGCCGCAGGAGTTCGTGTCGGCCATGAAGCACGGCTTCCTCTACCAGGGGCAGTGGTACAAGTGGCAGGGCAAGCGGCGCGGCATGCCGGCCTTCGGGGTGGACCCGGCGGCCATGGTGACCTTTCTCCAGAACCACGGCCAGATCGCCAATTCCGGAAACGGTCTGCGCGTGCACCAGTTGACGTCGCCGGGACTGTACCGGGCGTTCACCGCGCTGATGCTGCTCGGTCCCGGCACGCCGATGCTGTTCCAGGGGCAGGAGTTCGCGGCATCCGCGCCCTTCCTCTACTTTGCCGACCACAAGCCCGACCTTGCCAGGCTGGTCGCCAAGGGGCGCGGCGAGTTCGTGGCGCAGTTCCCCAGCGTCGCCACGCCGGCCATGCAGGCGCAACTCGCAGTTCCGCACGATCCCGCCACCTTCGAACGCTGCAAGCTCGATCCCACCGAACGGGAGCGGCACGCCTGGGCTGCCGCGCTGCACCGCAACCTGCTGCGCCTGCGTCGCGAGGACCCGGTGTTCTGTGCCCAGGCGCGCCCGGACGGCGCCGTATTGGACGCGGAAGCGTTCGTTCTGCGCTTTTTCGGTGAGGATGGGGACGACCGGCTGTTGCTGGTCAACATGGGGCGCGACCTCGACCTACAACCTGTGCCCGAACCGTTGCTCGCTCCGCCCCTGGGTGCACGCTGGCGCCTGCTGTGGTCGAGCGAGGATCCCGCCTATGGCGGCGGCGGCACGCCGGAGGTCGAGACCGACGGCAACTGGCACCTCCCCGGCCGTGCCGCGTTGGTGCTTGCACCTCACATGGAACAGGAGAGCCATGCCTGAGATCGTCCGCACGCTCGGCCGCGATGTCCTGACCTCGGCTCCGGACGCGGCGCTCACCCGGGAATGGTTGGTGTCCAACGGGCTCGGCGGCTACGCCTCCGCCTCGGTCAGCGGCGCCGTCACCCGGCGCTACCACGGCCTGCTGATCGCCGCCCTGCCGGCGCCGCTCGGGCGCGTGGTGATGCTCAGCCAGCTCAACGACGTGGTTATTATGCCGGACGGTACGGAACGCCGGCTGACCAGCCACGACCCCGGCCATGATACGGCGGGCGGACGGGGCCACGTCACCGAGTTCCGGCTGGAGATGGGCCTGCCGGCCTGGCGCTACGAGGTGGACGGCATCGTCATCGAGAAGCAGGTGGTGATGCCGCACCGGCAGAACATCGTGCACGTCAACTACCGCGTGTTGAAGGCGCCTGGGCCGGTGAGGCTGCGTCTCCGGCCGGTGCTGGCGTTCCGCACGCTGGAGGAGTCCGTGGACCGGCCGCTGGCCCGCGACTACCGTCTCATTGCCAGCGGCCACCATTACGAGGTGTGGGCCGGCCCCGACCTGCCGGTGCTGCGCATGACCATCGAGGGCGCGCAGATGCCGCTGACGCTGGACGGCGGCGCCCGGCGCGACCTGTTCTATCCGGTTGAGGCGGAGCGCGGCTACGACTCCCGCGGCTCGCTGTGGACGCCGGGCTTCTTCAGCGGCCCGCTGCACCAAGGGCAGGCTATTACCTTCGCGGCGGCCACCGAATCCTGGCAACGCATCGAGGCGCTGCCGCCCGACGACGTGCTGAAATTCGAACGTGAGCGGCGGCGCCGGCTGGTACGCATGGCGCATCCCTCGTTGCGCGAGGGTGCGATGGCCGAACTGGTGCTGGCAGCGGACAGTTTCGTCTTCGTGCCTGCCGGGCGCGTGGTGGACCAGATGCGGGCGCGGGCCGAAGGCGACGAGGTTCGCACGGTGATCGCCGGCTACCACTGGTTCACCGATTGGGGCCGCGACACCATGATCAGCCTGGAGGGGCTGACGTTGACCACCGGGCGGCACGGGGAGGCGGGATGGATTCTGCGCACTTTTGCGCATTACATACGCCGCGGCCTGATCCCCAACATGTTCCCCGACGGCAAGGACGAGGGCCTGTACCACACCGCTGATGCGACGCTGTGGTTCTTCCACGCGCTGAACCGCTATGTGCGCGCCACCGGCGACCGCCACACCCTGCGCATCATCCTGCCCAAGCTGGTCGAGGTGATCGAGCACCACCGGCGCGGCACCGACTACGGCATCCGCATGGACGAGGCCGATGGCCTGCTGCGCCAGGGCAAGGAGGGCTACCAGCTCACCTGGATGGACGCCAAGGTGGAGGACTGGGTGGTCACTCCGCGGCGCGGCAAGGCGGTGGAGATCAACGCGCTGTGGTACAACGCGCTGTGCCTCACCGCCGACTGGCTGGAGGAGGAGGAGGGCCGGCAGGCGGCCGAGCCTTACCGGACGCTGGCGGACAGGGCGTGGGCGTCCTTCAACAAGCGTTTCTGGAACGAGGGGCACGGCTGCCTCTACGACGTGATCGACGGTGAGCGCGGCGACGACGATGCGATCCGCCCCAACCAGATCTTCGCCGTCTCGCTTGACAAGCCGGTGCTCGACCGCAGCCGGTGGGACGCGGTGGTGAACACCGTGCGCGACCGGCTGGTGACGCCGGTCGGTCTGCGCTCCCTTGCGCCGGGCCACCCGGATTACAAGCCCAAGTATTTCGGCGACCTGCGGGCGCGCGACGCGGCCTATCACCAGGGCACGGTGTGGGGCTGGCTGATCGGCCCGCTGGTGGACGCGTGGTTGAAGCTGCATCCGGATGATCGCGCAGGCGCGCGCAAGCTGCTGGAAGGCTATCTGCCGCACCTGAATGATGCCGGCATCGGCAGCATCAGCGAGATCTTCGACGCCGAGCCGCCCTTCACCCCACGCGGCTGCATCGCCCAGGCATGGAGCGTTGCCGAGGTGGTCCGCTGCTGGGCCGCCACCGATCCTATGACCGGGACAAAAGCAGCGGAGTAGGGGCAGGCACTTCACACTGCGTTGCCTACACCTCTCGATAGGTGGATGTGCCTTTGGTCTGGGCTCCTGTCAATAGGGCTAGGTAGAAGTGCCTCGGTGCAAGTCGATGGAAAAGGTTTATATTCGATTACCAGCGCTCCGTATTTCCGGGGCGGATGGCCCAGGAGGTGCCCATGCAGGATGTCTTCCGGATGTCTTGCGAGCCGCGCCCGGCGCGGCGTCCGACGACGAGTGGCGGATCCCGCCGTTTCGCCTATGTGGTGCCGACACTTGCCGCCACGGTATCCACCGCGCTGATCCTGCACCTTCTGGTTGAGCTTGCCTCGCGGCTGGATGCGGGGGATCCGGCCGGCGCAGTTTCGGTGATGCTGGGCGCGGCGGCGGTCCTGGTGACACTGATGCCCTTTGCCATGCTGTTCGCGTTGCGTGCCCGGCGGGCGTGGCTCGCCGCGATGACGCCGGACGCTCGGCCCGGTGGTCCGGCGCTCGCGTCGGGGCCCCGCTGATCTCCGGTAACCGGTCTTTCCTCCCTGATCTTTCGGTTGCGCAGGCCGGCGCGTCTGCGCATAAACTCGGGCGCACTGTTTTCCGGGGGGATGCGCGCCGATGGGTATGTTCGATTTCCTTAAGACCTTCGTCAGGGAGCCGAAGAAGCCCGTGAAGGCACCTGTCCGCAAGGTTGCGGGAGGCAGCAGCATCTCGTTCGATGGCAGGAGCTTTCCGCTGGCGGCTATCACCACCAAGGGTTTCGCCACGTCGAGCTTCGACGGTTCGCTGGTTGCCGGTCAGAACGCCCGGATCACCGTGGCCGTGGACGACCCCTACGGTCGTTTCAGCTTCACCACCAACGTGGTGATCAGCGAGGCCGACAACAGGAAATGCGTCGGCGCCTGGATGATGCTCGCCCCTGATCTGGAGGCGGTCATCCGCAAGTACGGTCAGAACAAGAAGGCCGCGGGAAAATAATAGCCTCCTCCCCGTCTTGGCCGGGAGGGGGGTCACTGCGGCGGATTGCCGATCGGGGCTCGGGCGCTGACCACCGGCTCGGCGGCATTCACCATCTGCGGTGCCGCCAGTTCGCGCATGCTGGCGATCCACTCCGACAGGGTTACGAACTCGCAGCCCTTGGCGCGCAGCGTCGCGATGATGCGCGGCAGCGCGTTGGCCGTCGACATGTATGTGGAGTGAAGCAGGATCACGCTGCCGGTGCCGGCGTCGGTCTGCACGTGCTGGACGATCTTGTCCGGGTCGCGCACCTTCCAGTCGCGGGTGTCAACGCTCCACAGCACCGGGCTCATACCCTCCTTGCGGGAGTTCGCCAGCAATTCCAGCGTGTAGCGCCCGTAGGGTGGGCGGAACAGCACCGGATTGGCGCCGAAGCTGCGCAGGATGCGGTTGGTCTCGGCCATCTCGAAGCGCTGGACCTCCGGCGGCACGGCGCGCAGGTCGCTGTGTGTGAAGCTGTGGTTGCCGACCTCGTGGCCGGCGGCGACGAAGTCGCGAATCAGGTCGCCGTGTTTGACCGCCGCGTTGCCCACCGGGAAGTAGGTGGCACGGATCTTCTCCTGGTTCAGGATCTCCAGGATCTTCCGGGTCACCGTGCGGTGCGGGCCGTCGTCGAAGGTCAGCGCGCACAGATTCCAGCCCCGCTTGGTGAGCACGGACGGCATAATGTCCAGGTCGGTGTCCGGGATCACCGACCCGAGACGGCCGCGCCGGCGCGCGCGCTTTTCGATTGTTGCCAGCGTCGAGGCGTCGTCGTCGTTGTAGAAGACGATCCCTTCCATGGGGTTGGACGTAGTCGCCGAGGGTTCCGGTTCGGACGGCGCCGGTGGGGCGCTCAGCGCGACAGGGATCACGGCGGGGGCTGGTGTCTTCGGGACCGCCGCCACCTCGGTCCGCGTGCCGCCTGGAGAGGGCCGGGACGGCGGGGAGGGCGGTGCAGCCGATACCGCAGCCGGGGTTGGAGCGCTCTTCTCCGCCAGTGCGCAAGCCATGCCGGCATTGACGATGCGACGGCACAGCGCGGTGGCGTCACCCCTGCCGGTCATGGTGGCGCGCAACACCACGTTGTCGCTCTGCTGCCGCGTGTCGAGCGGCACCACGGAGGGCCTCAGCCCGCGCGCGATGTCCGGGCCGCGGCGCTGAAACTGCTGCCATGCCCACCAAGCCTCGCTTTCCTTCTGGAACTGGCCGAGTTCGAGGACGGTGCCCCCCTTCGCTGCCGGGCTTGCTGCGAGGGCCGGGGCTGCAACGCACAACGACAAGGCGACTCCGACCAGCGCCGACGCAAGATGGAGGCCGGTGCAGGTGGACTGAAACGAAGGCAGGAGCGGCAAAGCAGTGGATCCCGTCTATGGCCTGCAACGCCCTGCAGGACCGTTCGTGGGATACCATCACTTTATGAATAATTCAAAGGACAAGGCACCAAAGGGTTACCCCTCAGTCGCTTTCCCCGGTCGAGTTGCACGCAAGATACGGTCGGTAGAGCGCATCCGCTTGCAAAATGTGCTCCCGCAACCAGCGGCTCAGGAAGTCCAGGACCTCATCGCCCAGACCGGGTTGGCCGCCCTCCACCACGCGGCGGCGGATCGTCAGCACCTGCCCGGTCAGGGCGGCGTGCGTGCGCTTGTGGCTGGTCAGCGCCGGATAGCCGGCGCGCTCCATGTATTCCTCTTCCTTTTCAAAGTGGAAGACCGTGTAATCGACCAGTTCGTCCAGGACCGCTTCCAGGTTGATGCGGTCCTGCCGGCTTTCCGCCCCGGCGAGCTGGTTGATCAGGTCGATCAGCACGCGATGGTCGTTGTCGAGATCCTCGACGCCGACGCTCATGCCGTCGTTCCACTCGATGATAGTGACGGAGGCCCGCATCCCCATCGCCGTCAGGAACGCTTCGACGACTGCCGGATCGAATTCGGTTCCGGCTCGGTGGCGCACGTAGGCGATGGCGTCCGCCTGCGCCCACGCGTCCTTGTAGCAGCGGCGGTGCGTCAGTGCGTCGAACACGTCGGCCACCGCGACGATGCGGGCCGACAGCGGGATCGCCTCGCCCTTCAGGCCGGACGGGTAACCGGTGCCGTCGAACTTCTCGTGGTGGTAGCCGGCGATCTCCGCCCCCATGGCGAGATAGCCGCCGACCTCCGACAGGCGCGCCGCGCGCTCCAGAATGGTGCGGCCGTTCTGGCTGTGCTTCTGCATCAGCGCCCGCTCTTCCGGCATGAGGCGGCCGGGCTTCTGGAGGACCCCGTCGGGGATGGTCACCTTGCCGACATCGTGCAGCATGCTGGCGACGCGCAGCAGCTCGCGATAGTGACCGTCGATGCGGTCGCGGTAGGGGCCGGCCTGCTGGAGTGCACGGGCGATCTCATCGGTCAGCCGCGAAACGCGCAGGATGTGCTGCGAGGCGTAGGGGTCCTTGTGCTCGGCCAGCGTGGCAAGCGCCACCACGCTGGCCTTGTGCACGCGGCGGAAACGCACTTCCGCCAGCACCGTGGTGCTTTTCGCCGCCGGTAGAGGGGCGCGTCGCCTGATCCGAAAGCGCCGGTCCGTCACGCCAGCCTCGGTCAACCCCATCGAGCCTTCTCCGCAACGACACGCGCCATGTCAACGTGCACGAATACTGCCGCGTTGCGGCATGGCTTTCAAGGCCCTTCGATGTATAAGGTTTTTGGGCTACACACGCTGGTAGAGGGTCGTGTCGGCCAACGCCGACAAGCCGATAATGAGTTCCTCCGCACTCTCGTCCTCCACGCGCAGGCGGGCGTGCGGCGGCAACCCTGTGCGCTGATCGAAGGCGATGACGATCAGCACGCGGTGTGGTTGTCCGGTTCGGATGAAGCGGTCGCCGATTTCGATCACTTTCTGCCGCCAGGCCATGGTCCTTCCTCTCAGACGGCGGGCGCCCCCAGGAATTTGGACGGGCGGGGGCGCACGGCAAGCGGGTTTCTCAATCGCGGAACCAAGGGCTGCGCTGAACGGTTAAGAAGCCGCAGCCCCCATCGAACACCCAATCGAACATCTGCCTGTTGCCGAGGAGGAAAGCACCCGGAATGGCCGAGGATTTGGAAGAACGCATCCGCCGGCGCGCCCACCAGATCTGGGAGCGCGAGGGCCGCCCGGAGGGGCGCCACCAAGACCATTGGGCGCTCGCCAAGGAAGAGATCGCAATTGAGGACAACTACGCCGGGACCCTGATGCCCAACCCTTCCGGTGGTTCGGACGACACCGCCGCACGCACCGAGCCGGTCGAACCCGTGCTGAGCATGGCGAACCAGGGCGAGATGCCCGGCGTCGCCGATCAGGGCGAGGAGTTCCGGATCCCCGGCCACGGCGACCGCTCGTCCTGGCCGGAAACCGATGCTGATCGTGGCCGCGACCTCGGCGCCACCGGCAAGGCCCCGGCTCCCGGCGCGCGGGGGCGCCGGACGCGGCGCAACAAGGTCGCCGGCTGAACGCGCGTCAAAAAGGGACAGCCATGAACACGAATCTGGAAATCGCCTTCCACAACATGGACAGCTCCGAGACGCTGCACGCCTACATCACCGAGCGCGCGGAGAAGCTGGAGCGCATGTACGACCGTCTGGTCGGCATTCGCGTGGCGGTGGAGAAGCAGCACCGCCAGCATCGCACCGGCAACGTCTTCGACGTCCACATCGAACTGATGGTGCCCGGCCAGGACATCGTCGTCAGCCGCAAGCCGGCCAAGGCGAACGAGAAGTACGCCAACCCCGACGCCCGCACCTCGGTGCGCGACGCCTTCGAGACGGCCGAGCGGCAACTCATCGAGTACAAGCAGAAGCAGCGCGGGGACGTGAAGCCGCACGACCCCGAGCAGCCCGGCTATATCACGGAGGTCAACGGCGACCACGGGTTCCTGCGCACCAACACCGGCACGCAGCTCTACTTCCACCGCAACTCGTGCATCAACGTTTCGCTGGACGAGCTTCGCCAGGGCGACCCGGTGAAGTACGTCGAGACCGTGGGCGACACCGGCCCCACCGCTTCGAAGGTATGGCGCGCGGCAGGGTCCGACACGGAACTGGCGCGGACGTAGGGAACCGGTTGGCCCGCGCCGCGGGAGGGGCGCCCGGATGGACGCGGATAGAGGAGAGGCGATTGGATTTTCCCGCGTATCCCTCCATCCGCGTCGTCCGTGGCCGAATGCCTCGGTCCGTTCCGCCGGTTGCGGCGGCTTCGGGGAAAACCTGCTTCCTGCGTTGTCTGCGCGATCCTGCAGTCCGCATCGGCGAGCCATTCCGCGTAGGCCTGTCCGGTTCAAGCATCGGCCGATGGTCGGAGCTCACTGCCCTTGACCCACGGGGGGGCGAGGCGTCACTGTTCCTTCATCCGTTGCGTTGCGGCAACGGTTCCCATGCGCTCCGCTAGAGAACTTGAGGATGATGGATCTGGACGAGCTGGAGCGCGACGCGCTGACCGAGTTGCTCAACATGGGGGTGAGCCGGGCCGCCACATTCCTCAGCAAGATGGTCTCCGATCAGGTCGCGATGTCCGTGCCGTCGGTGTCCATCGTGGAACGCGAGGCCGCGATCCAGGCGTTCACGCGCAGTGAGCCATCGCAGTTCGTCGCCGTCGGGCAGAACTTCGAAGGGCGGTTCTCCGGCCGTGCGCTGCTGATCTTTCCCGAGGTCAATTCGCTGGAGTTGGTGCGCGCCGCCGTCGGCGACGGCTACAGCCTGGAGGAGATCGTCGATCTGGAACAGGAGGCGCTGACCGAGATGGGCAACGTCATCCTCAACGGTTGCCTGTCGATGATCGCCAACGCGCTGCGCGAGAGCCTCAGAATCTCGCTGCCCAGTCTGTTGCGCGGTGACGGACGGAGCATCCTGTACAGTCCGGACGATGCCGGCGGGGCGAGCGACCATGTGCTGCTTCTCTACATCGACTTCTCGATCCGCAGCCGCAACATCCGCGGCTACATCGCGCTGCTGATGGATCTGCCGTCGCTGACCGCCTTGCGTGAGCTGATCCATCGTTTCATTGCCGGCATGCTTCCGGAGGCCGGCCATGGCCAACAGCCCCTCTGACCCGATGCCGCCGGTGGACGTGCTGTCCGGCATTCTCGGTGCGCTGGACGCCGGGGTGATCGTTCTGGATTCTGAGCGGTGCGTACGGTTGTGGAACGGCTGGATGGCGCGGGCCAGCGGCCGGCCGACGGAAGAGGCGGTGGGGCGCTTCTTTCCGGACCTGTTCCCGGAGGTGCGCGGCTCGCGGATCGATCTGGCCATCGCCGATGCGCTGGCGACCGGTGCGCCGGCCGTGTTGTCGCACACGCTGAACCGCTTTCTGTTCGGCCTGAAGCGGGCGGACGGCCAGCCCATGGTGCACAGCACCACCGTGCGCCGCCTCGATGTCGGCGGCGAAGGGGAGGCGGGGCCGCTGTGCCTCGTGCAGATTGCCGACGTGACGCCCGCCGCCGAGCGTGACCGGCTGCTGCGCGAGCGGCGCGAGGCACGCTTCCGTGCGGTGGTCGACACGGCGCGCGATGCCATCGTCACCACCGACATCGCCGGAACCATCCAGTTCCTCAACCGTGCCGCCGAGCGCAGCTTCGGCTACAGTGCGGCGGAGGCGGTGGGGCAGTCCATCGGCCTGATTCTCGACGACGGCGCTGCGCTGTGGCTGGCACCGCCCGACGGGCTGGGGGAAGGGGCCTGCGAGGTGGTCGGGCGGCGCAAGGGCGGCGGCACCGTGGACCTGGAGCTGTCTCTGGCGCGCTGGTCGGTGGAGGGCAGCGGCTCGATCACCGGTATCCTGCGCGACGTCACCGAGCGCCGCCGCGTCCAGCGCGAGCTGAGCCGCGCGCTGGAGCAGAAGAGCCTGCTGCTGCGCGAGGTCAACCATCGCGTCAAGAACAGCCTGCATCTGGTGTCCAGCCTGTTGCAGCTCCAGATGCGCGGGTTGAGCGATCCGGCGCTGCGCCACCATGTGCAGGACGCCATCGGCCGCATCCACGCCATCGCCCAGGTGCATTCGCGTCTCTACCAGACGGAGCGGTTCGAGACGGTGGAGCTGTCCACCTATCTTCGGGCGCTGTGCGACGATCTGGTCAGCGCCTCGGGCGACTCGGCGAGCTTCAACCTGCGGGTCGAGGCGGACACGGTGGATCTGGCCATCGATCAGGCGGTGCCGCTTGGCCTGATCGCCAACGAGTTGATCACCAACGCCATCAAGCACGGCGCCGGTCGGACGCTGGAGGTCGTGCTGTCGCTGCGCCGCGCGGCGGAAGGGCTGCTGTTCACCGTGTCCGACGATGGTCCCGGCCTCCCGGCGGACTTCCGTCTGGACGCCACCCGCAGCCTCGGCATGCGGATCATCTCGACGCTCAGCCGTCAGATCGGCGGCACGCTGGAGGTGATGCCAACCGCACAGGGGGCGAGCTTCCAGATCGCCATTCCGTCGGCGAGACAGGGCGTCCCGGAAGCGGCGGGGGCGTCGTAGCCTGCGCGGCGTTTGCTGCAGCCGATAAAAAAAAAGGCCGCCCGGAGGCGGCCCATTCCGTTCGCTCGAAGGGGATCAGCCCGGCCGGGCGGTCTTCTGGCGCAGGGCCTGGAGCAGTCCGTCGATGCGGCCGCCGTTCGACTGGATCACCGAGGAGAACTCCTGGCGCTGGGTGACGCCCATGCTCACCCCTTCGACCACCACGTCGATGATCTTGTAGCCGGCGTCGCGCTTGCGCACGCGCCAGTCCACCGCCACCGGCGGGCCGTTCGGGCGGACCACCTGCGTCAACACCATCGTGTCGCTTTCGCCTTCCGGGCGGGCGCCGGTGATCTTGAACGTCTCGCCGGAGTACTCGACGAAGCGGTTGGCGTAGGTGTTGACGATCAGCTGCTCGAACAGCTTCTGGTATTCCTGCTGCTGCTGCGGGCTGGCCTGGTTCCAGTAGCGACCCAGCACCCAACGGCCGATGTACGGCACGTCGAATCCATCGTTGAGCAGTTGCTTGAACTTGGCGAGGGCCTGCGGCTTCGGCTGGCCCTTGGTGGCGAACGAGTTGATCGCTTCGGTGCCGAGCTTCTGGATGAAGGCGCTGGCGCCGGAATCGGCGGACTGCGCAAAGGCAGGGTTCAGGGCGGCCCAACCGCCGAACGCGAGCAGGGCCGCACCGGTGAGGAAATGGCGACGTGTCAGCATGGGAAAGTCAAAGTGGCGGTGCCGGAGCTGTTGTCAACGGTGATGCGGCCGTATCCGTATGTGGTCAGCGCAACGGCGATATGTTCGGCCTGGCGTCTTCCGGGAATTCCGGGAATTCCGGGGTGCCGGTGCTCGTGCTGTTTTGGATCGCCGCTTCGCGTTGCTGGTGGTAGAGGCTGCGCGAGGTCGCGTAGAAATCCAGCGAACTGCTGCGCAGGTCGTCCACCTCGCGCAGGAAGCGCGAGCGGGTGTCGACGGCCGCCCCGCCGGAGCGGGCGTACAGCGCGGCGTTGCTGCTGGTGGAGGCGTTGACGCCGATGCGGAACGGGTCGGCGACGGTGTCAACGCCGAAGCCCACGGCGTCGCGGACGTTCGAGCGGCCGATTAGCGGCAGCACCAGATACGGGCCTTCGCCAACCCCCCACACGCCGAGTGTCTGACCGAAATCCTCTTGCCGGTAGGGCGGCACGCCGGCCTCCGTGGCAACGTCGAAGACGCCGCCGAGGCCCAGGATGGTGTTGGTCAGGAAGCGGCCGGTGGCGTCGCTGGCGTTCTGCACGTCGCCCTGGAGCAGCGAGTTGCCGATTACCAGCGGCGCCAGCAGGTTCTCCAGGATGTTGTACACCGCGGTACGCACCGGGTCGGGCACGACACCGTTGTACACCTCCGCCGCCGGGCGGATGACCAGGATATCCGCGGCCTCGTTGACCGCGAAGACGAACCGGTTCGGCACCTCCAGGGGGTCGTTGACCTCCTCCGTGCTGCGGGGACCGGACGCGCACCCGGCCAGCGCCAGGGCAACGGTGGCGACGAACGCCGAGCGGAGGGCGGTGCGGGAAAGGCTGGCCGGCTTCATGGAGGGCTGTTCGTTTCTTGTTGGCGGGGTCATCCACCCGACGCGGGCTGCGCCGGGCGGCGAGATTGGGAGGGGATTCCAACCGGCGGTGGCTGCCGGCCGAAAACCGGACAACACCCGCCCAGTCAGTCCACTAGCACAGGCGTCGCCTTTTGACCAGCGTAGGACAATCCGCTTGGATTGCATCAGGCGCAAATGTGGTAACCGCTCCCTCCCCCGTGCGGGCGGCTCCCATCTTCGGAGGGTAGGGCGCACACGACGAATCGCAGAGGCGTGGAATTCGGTTTGCATTGCATAAAGATATCTTTATATCTGTATCAGTGATGGGGTGCGGCTCATCACAGGGCTCGATATGGGAGGCTGGTGGCTGGCGGTGGACGATTTGCTA
>JAEYOB010000789.1 GCA_023412175.1 Pseudomonadota bacterium
CGCGTCTCGGTGAAGCGGCGCTGCAGCACCTCGTCGGCGCAATCCAGGAACAGCAGCCGCACATCCAGGTCCGGACGGGCCTTCAGCGATTCCACCTGCTCCAGGAAGGCGGCGACCGAGAAGTCGCGGGTGCGGCTGTCGATGACGATGGCGAGCGGGCGGTGGCTGGGGTCGCCCTGCTCGATCAGCGCCGGCACCAGCGACAGGCGCAGATTGTCCACCGATTCGTAGCCCAGATCCTCCAGCGCCTTCAGCGCCACCGAAAGGCCGGCGCCGGACATGCCGGTGGCGAGCAGGATGCGGCGGCTGCCGGCGGTCTGGGGGTCCTGGACGGCTTGGTCGGTCATGTCAGGCATTGACGGGGGGAGGGCACCTCGCCGAGGCGTCCGGCCGCCACCGCCGCGGCGGCGAGGCGCAGCTTGGCGGGAGTGGACGCATCGAAGGGGGAGAGCGCGAGGCGGGGCACGGCATGGTCCATGAGCGTAACGGTTTCCGGCTCGGGCAGCCGCTCGACCCGCTCGGCCGCCACGAGGTCGACCACCAGCCGGATCTCGGCGGCCTCGGCGGTGGGCACGGGAAGGATGCCGACGCCGCGCACCTCGATGAGGCCAGCGAGCGGTGCCGGCGCCGTCGCCATCAGCCTGCCCTGGTCCATGCGCACCTGGACCTGATCGTCGGCGACGAGCAACGCCCCGCCGTCGATGAGGCGCACGGCGACATCGGATTTGCCGCCGCCGGAAGGCCCGCGCAGCAGCACGCCGATTCCCCCGATCAGAACACAGGTGCCGTGAATCGTCACCATGCGGCCAGGGTGAGCCGTGCCGCGGGTTCTGTCAATGGGAGGGCTGTGGGGGAGGGTTGCGGGGAAGGGCAAGGGGTCAGCGGTCTCCCGGCGGCGTGCGCGAGTCCCGGCGGATATCTTCGAGCCGCCTGGCCAGCTCGTCGCGGCGGCGGATCATCTCGTCCAGGTCGTTCAGCTCGGTGGCGGCCCGGCAGTCCTCGCGGAAGTTCTTCTCCAGCGCCATGCGGACCAGCAGGACCTTGTACGAATCGGCGATGCGGGCGAGGTGGCGCTGGGTGCCGTGCAGCGCCTCCGCGAGCTGGGTGCGCTCGACGGTTGCGGCGCGCATCATGCGCGCCAGCTCGCCCTGCCGATGGCCGGCGTCACGGATCAGACGCGCCAGCCGGTAGCGGTTGAAGTCCACGAGCTTGGCGCTGGTGCCGGCCATGGGGGGTCCCTGCTTCCGAAAGCCAGGCGATCCACCGGCCGGCTCAGGTCGTCGTGCGGGGAGTCTAGCCCACCGCCGACATCTTACCCATGATGCAGATCACGCTACGGCCGGCAACCGCACCGTGAACGCCGCGCCGATCACCTCGCCGGTTTCGTCGCGGCGATTGGCCGCGGTGATGCGGCCGGCGTGCGCCTCGACGATCTGCTTGGAGATGCTGAGCCCAAGGCCGGAGTGGGTGCCGAACTTCTCGCCGGCCGGGCGCTCGGTGTAGAAGCGCTCGAAGATCGCCTCCTCCTTGCCTTCGGGGATGCCCGGGCCGGAGTCGGTGACGGTCACCACCACATGATGCCCCTCGCGCCGTGCGGCGATGCGCACGACGCCGCCGGGTGGCGAGAACGACACGGCGTTGGCGATCAGGTTCTGGAACACCTGGGTCAGCCGCCCCTCCAGCCCCAGGACCGTCAGGTCGGCGCCGGCCGGCGCGGCGACGCTCAGGCGCGGCCACGGGCCGTCGGTCTCCCCGCCGCCCCCGCCGTCGGTGGCGGCATGGATGTCGGCCAGCATCGCCAGCATGGCCCCGATGTCCACCGGTTCCGGCTTGGCGCGCGACAGTTCGGCGTCCAGGCGCGAGGCGTTCGAGATGTCGCTGATCAGCCGGTCCAGCCGCTGCACGTCGTCGGCGATGATCGCCATCAGCCGCTCGCGTCGGTCGGGGTCGTTGACCCGGCTCACCGTCTCCACGGCGCTGCGCAGCGAGGTGAGGGGGTTCTTGATCTCGTGCGCCACGTCGGCGGCGAAGCTCTCGATGGCGTCCATGCGCGCCCACAGCGCCGCCGTCATGTCGCGCAGCGTGCCGGATAGGTCGCCGATCTCGTCGCCGCGCGCGGTGAAATCGGGGATTTCCACCTGCCGGCCGTGGCCGGAGCGCACGCGGTCGGCGGCGATGGCGAGGCGGCGGATCGGCTGGGCGATGGTGCCGGCCAGATAGAAGGACAGCAGCACCGTCACCGCCAGCGCAACCACGAAGACCCGCAGGATGTCGAAGCGCACCGAGCGGATCGCCTCGTCGATCTCGGCACCGCTGCGCGACAGCATGACGGCGCCCAACACCTGCTTGTAGCGCTGCACCGGCACCGCCACCGTCAGCATCAGTCCCGGCCGCTCGGCCGCCGGCTCGGTGCGCCAGACGGTGGAGGACACCTCGCCGGCCAGCGCGCGCTCGGCGTCGGGATAGTGGGCGGCCCTGGGGCTCGGCTCTTCGCGGTACAGCGGGAACGCCTCGCGGCCGGGGATGGTGTCGGTGAACCAGTTGTAGAGGCGCACGACGGCGCGGGTCGGCGCGCTGCGATCATCGGGAGGCGGCAACTGCTCGATCTGGATGGTGCCGGGCGAACCGGTCAGCACGCGGCTGTCCGACACCAGCATGCCGTCGGGGGTGAACAGGCGGGTGCGCGTCTCCGTCGCCTCGACCAGGCGGCGCACCATCTGGCGCGCCAGTTCGGGCGACAGTTCGTAGCTTTCGCCGGGGTCGTCCTCGGTGGGAATGGCGTCGGCACGCTGCACCGCGCCTTCTCCGAGCGCGGTGGCGAAGATGCGCGCCTGTGTCTGCAACGCCTCCATCTCGGCGGCGATCAGCCGGTCCTGGTAGCGGCCAAGGTACAGCAACCCGCCCACCAGCAGCGCCAGCGCCAGCACGTTGACGGCGAGCACGCGCACGGTGAGCGGCGACAGCGCGCGCCGGCCGGGCTGCGGCGCCGGCCGGCGGGCCGGGCGCTCACTGCTCCTTGTAACGGTAACCGACGCCATAGAGCGTTTCGATCTGCGAGAACTCCGGGTCGATCGCCTTGAACTTCTTGCGCAGGCGCTTGATGTGGCTGTCGATGGTGCGGTCGTCGACGTAGACGTGCTCCCCGTAGGCGGCGTCCATGAGCTGGTCGCGGCTCTTCACGTGGCCCGGCCGCTGGGCCAGCGCCTTGACCAGCAGGAACTCGGTCACCGTCAGGTCGATGTGCTGGCCCTTCCAGGTGCAGGCGTGCCGCGAGCTGTCCAGCAGCATTGGCCCGCGGGTCAGCACCTGCCCCGGCTCGGCGCCCGGCGCGTCCTTGTCGCGGGCCAGCGACTCGCGGCGCAGCAGCGCGCGGATGCGCTCGATCAGCAGGCGCTGGGAGAACGGCTTCTTGATGTAGTCGTCCGCGCCCATGCGCAGGCCGGTCAGCTCGTCCACCTCGTCGTCCTTGCTGGTCAGGAAGATGACCGGAAGCTGCGTGGTCTGGCGCAGGCGCTGCAACAGTTCCAGCCCGTCCATGCGCGGCATCTTGATGTCGAGCACGGCGAGATCCGGCGGGCGCTGGGTCAGGCCGCGCAGCGCCTCGCTGCCGTCGGTGTAGGTGCGCACCTCGTAGCCCTCCGCCTCCAGCGCCATGGACACGGAGGTCAGGATGTTGCGATCGTCGTCGACGAGCGCGATGATCTGCGCCATGAAGTCGCGTCCTCTCTTTCGGATGGCCCGTGCAGCAACGCTTCCAGGGAATTTCCTTCCCGTACCCTGCGATGCAAACGCATAACCCGCCAGTTTTCCCTTTCTAAAGGGCATTCTCCGCGCCAATATGGCACCAAAACGGCAACGGAGGAAACTCCGCGGCACGGGCGGACGCACTCAAGAAGACATGAGTTCAACAGCAGATTCCAGCGGACCCAAACCCAGGGGGCCGGCGGACAGCCAATCGGCGGATCGGGCCGATTCGCCCGGCGAGTCCGCTCGCCGCGTCCTGCGCCGCGTCGACCGGGCAGCGCTCGCCACCGGGCTGCGGCCCGATGTCGGCAGCGGCAGCGGTTGGCCGTATCCCTCGCTGGTGCTCACCGCGCTCGACCATGACGGCACGCCGCTGCTTCTGATCTCGCGCCTTGCCGACCATACCCAGAACATTCTCGCCGATTCCCGCGTGGGCCTGCTGTTCGACGGCACCGCCGGTCTGGCCCAGCCGCTGGCCGGCGCCCGCGTGTCGGTGCTTGGCCGCGCCGTCCCCAGCGACGAGCCGCGTCACCGTGCCCGCTATCTTGCCCGCCACCCCGACGCCGCGCTGTACGCCGGCTTCGCCGATTTCGCCCTGTACCGCGTCGAGATCGAGCGCGCCCACCTCGTCGCCGGCTTCGGCCGTATCCACTGGATCGATGCGGGCGACCTGCTGCTGCCGACGGTGCCCGCCGGCCTTGCGGCGGAGGAGGCGGAACTCGTCCGCCATATGAACGAACAGGAATCGGACACCGTCCATCTCTTCGCCGGGACGCTGCTCGGCCTGCCTTCGGTCGGGCTGGGCGGGGAGAACGGCTGGATGGTGACGGGCATCGATCCCGATGGCGTCGATCTGCGGCGGGGCGGCAGCGTCGGCCGCCTCGATTTCGAACAGCGCGTCCACGACGGCGAAGGGGCCAAGGCCGAGCTGATCCGGCTTACCGTGCGTGCCCGGCGTCAGCGCCAGGAAGAGGGCGGGGCAGGAAGTTTGCCCACCCGCAGTTGATTACCTCCACACCAAGAACCATAAAGCTGCACAAGCGGCGCATAAGAAGAACCAGCGCAACCAGGAGACCAGGAAAGTGGAGCAACACGGACCGACCGGCAGCCGCTATGGCCCCCAGGGCTGCAGGCTGACCACCCCGAACGCCCGCCGTACGACGGCGCCGCGTATCGCGGTGGGAACCGCCATCCTTGCCGACCCCACGGGGTTCGGCGCGGGCGGCGCGGTGTAGGGTTCGGTTCGGCGGCGTTCCACGCGCCCGGATCGGAGACAACGAAGAGGCGGCGCTCCACCGGAGGCCGCCGGGGCAAACATCGATTTGGCCGGCAGGCCGCCGCGGGGGAAACCGTCGGGCGGTCGGCGCTCCCCTCATCCGGAGCCCGGCGAAAGGCAAAGAGGTTGAGATGACTGCACGTACGAGGAACAAGAAGCTCCTGGACTGGGTCGAGGAGATCGCGCTGAAATGCAAGCCGGAGCGCGTGCACTGGTGCGACGGTTCGCAGGAGGAGTACGACCGGCTCTGCAACGAGATGGTCGAGGCCGGCACCTTCATCCGCCTGAACCCGGAGAAGCGCGCCAACTCGTTCCTCTGCCGCTCCGATCCGGGCGACGTCGCGCGTGTCGAGGACCGCACCTACATCTGCTCGAAGACCAAGGAAGAGGCTGGCCCGACCAACAACTGGGTCGATCCGGCCGAGATGCAGGCCAAGCTGGACGCCCTGTTCGAGGGCAGCATGCGCGGCCGCACCATGTACGTGGTGCCGTTCAGCATGGGCCCGCTGGGCTCGCCGATCTCGCACATCGGCGTGCAGATCTCCGACAGCCCGTACGTCGCCGTCAACATGCGCATCATGACCCGCATGGGGCAGGCCGTGCTGGACGAACTGGGCGACGCCGACTTCGTGCCGTGCCTGCACTCCGTCGGCGCTCCGCTGGCGGCCGGCCAGGAGGACGTGGCGTGGCCGTGCAACGCCGAGCACAAGTACATCGTGCATTTCCCGGAGACGCACTCCATCGTCTCCTACGGCTCGGGCTACGGCGGCAACGCGCTGCTCGGCAAGAAGTGCTTCGCGCTGCGCATCGCCTCGTCCATGGGCCGCGAGCAGGGCTGGCTGGCCGAGCACATGCTGATCCTCGGCGTCGAGAGCCCCGAGGGCGAGAAGACCTACGTCGGCGCCGCCTTCCCGTCCGCCTGCGGGAAGACCAACTTCGCCATGCTGGTCCCGCCGAAGGAGTTCGAGGGTTGGAAGGTCCGCACCATCGGTGACGACATCGCCTGGATCAAGCCGCAGCCGGACGGCTCGCTGCGCGCCATCAACCCGGAGGCCGGCTTCTTCGGCGTGGCGCCGGGAACCAGCGTCAAGTCGAACCCGAACGCGCTGAAGACGCTCGACAAGAACGTCATCTTCACCAACGTGGCCCTCACCGACGACGGCGACGTGTGGTGGGAGGGGCTGACCGACACTCCGCCGGCGCACCTCATCGACTGGCAGGGCAAGGACTGGACGCCGGACAGCGGCCGCGTGGCGGCGCACCCGAACTCCCGCTTCACCGCGCCGGCCAGCCAGTGCCCGTCCATCGATCCGGCGTGGGAGGATCCGGCCGGCGTGCCGATCTCGGCCTTCATCTTCGGCGGCCGCCTGTCGAAGACCTTCCCGCTGGTGTTCGAGGCGACCAGCTGGAAGCAGGGCGTGTACTGGGCGGCGACCATGGGCTCCGAGGCCACCGCCGCCGCGGTCGGCCAGGCCGCCATCCGCCGCGACCCGTTCGCCATGCTGCCGTTCTGCGGCTACAACATGGGCGACTACTGGAACCACTGGCTGAGCTTCGAGGGCAAGGTGAAGGCCCTGCCGAAGATCTACCGCGTCAACTGGTTCCGCAAGGATGAGAACGGCAAGTTCGCGTGGCCGGGCTTCGGCGACAACATGCGCGTGCTGAAGTGGATCGTCGACCGCGTCCGCGGGCGGGCGACCGACGCGGTGGAGAGCCCGTTCGGCTACATGCCGCGCTACCAGGACCTGAATTGGGCCGGCCTCGACTTCCCCAAGGAGAAGTTCGAGAAGATCATGAACGTCGACCGCGAGGAGGCCAAGGCCGAGGCGCGCGACCAGCAGGAGCTGTTCGACCGCTTCGGCAAGCACCTCCCGCAGGAGCTGGAGCAGGAGCGCCAGGATCTGCTGAAGCGCCTCGAGGATGCCCCCGAGGTGTGGAAGGCGGCCTGATCGGGCTCACGCGTTTCGGGAAGGGGGCCGTCTTCGTACGGCCCCTTTTCTTTGGGCCGGCTGCAGCCCGGCCGGACTACTCCCTTCGTGACAGGGTCCGGCCGACCCGGTAGAATCCCGTGACATCCGTGGCCATCCGGCCGCGTGTGGCCTCGTGTCCTGCGGCATTTACCAAGCGTCAACGCCTGAGTCCGCCATTCTACCGCGTGGCACACGGGTCTGCGTCCGGCTCGCGGGCCGGCCGGCGCCCGCATGGCGAACGTGCCGTCGGGATCAGGTGAGCGCTAGGGGATCTGGAACATGTTCGTCATCATCGGCTTCGTCATCGTGCTCGGCAGCGTGTTCGGTGGCTACCTGGGGGGTGGCGGCCACCTGGGAGTGCTGTGGCAGCCGTTCGAGTTCCTGATCATCCTCGGCGCCGCGGCCGGCGCGTACTTCATTGGCAACCCCAAAAGCGTCATCTCGCACACCGGCAAGGAGGTCGGCCACCTCTTCAAGGGTCCGAAGTACAACAAGGAGAGTTATCTCGAGCTGCTCACCATCATGTACCAGGGCTTCAAGATCGCGTAGACCAAGGGCCTGCTGGCCCTCGAGCAGCACATCGAGAAGCCCGAGGACTCGCCGCTGTTCCAGCAGTTCCCCAAGTTCTACGGCGACCACCACGCCATCGCCTTCCTCTGCACCTATCTCCGCCTGATGTCCCTGGGCGCCGACAACCCGCACGAGCTGGTCGACCTCATGGAGGAGGACATCGAGACCATGCACCATGAGCACCAGCGCGTGTCCGACGCCATCCAGGCGGTGGCCGACGGCGTGCCGGCGCTGGGCATCGTGGCGGCGGTGCTGGGCGTGATCCACACCATGGGCTCGATCACCGAACCGCCGGAGGTGCTGGGCAAGCTGATCGGCGCGGCGCTGGTCGGCACCTTCTCCGGCGTGCTGTTCGCCTATGGCTTCTTTGCGCCGATGGCCGGCGGCCTCAAGGCCATCTACCACGCCGAAGGCAAGTACTATCAGTGCATGAAGACTGGGTTGCTCGCCCACCTCTCGGGCTATGCGCCGGCAATCTCTGTGGAGTACGCACGCAACGTGCTCGAACCGGAGTACCGGCCGACCTTCGCCCAGGTCGAAGAGGCGACCGCCGCCCTGCCGCCCGCATAACGGCGCTGGCGCACCATGCCCGACATCCGCCCCGAGCGCCCCGACGTCCGCATCGTCTGGAACGAAGGCACGGTGGCCGAGTGGGCCGCTGCCTTTGCGCGCGTGCCGCGCTCCACCCTGCCGCAAAGCTTCGGTTACGCCCAGGCCATGGGCAAGACGCACGGCCACGTGCCGCGTCTGGGGATGATCGAGCAGGACGGCCGCCCCATCGGAATGCTTCAGATTCTGGAGCGCCGCAGCCTCAAGATGTTCCGGCAGCGTCAATTGCACCGAGGGCCGCTGTGGTTCGATGGCGAGCCGGAACCCGACGTGCTGGAGGCCGTGCTGTGCCAGCTGCGCCGCGCCTGTCCGGACAACCTGCTGAGCCGGTTCAGCTTCCTGCCCGAACTGGCCGCCTCGCCGGACACCGAGGCGCTGCTGCTGCGCTGCGGCTTCCGCCGCACCGGGCCGGGCTACCGCACGGTCTGGATCGACCTGGGCAAGTCCGACGAGGAACTGCGCGCTGCCCTGGCGCGCAACTGGCGCCAGCCGCTGAAGGCGGCGGAGAAGACCGGCCTTGTCGTCGATCTGGATCCGGAGGCCAAGAACCTGCCGTGGCTCGCCAAGCAGGAGCACGAGCAGGCGCAGGCCAAGCATTACCGCGAGACGTCGGGCCGGCTGGCCGTGCGGCTGCGCAATGCACTGTACAAGGCCGATGGAGTGGTGATGGCGGCGGCGCTTGATGGGACGACGCCGGTGGCGGCGGCGCTTCTGCTTGGCCATGGCCACACGGCGACCTACCAGATCGGCTGGTCGAACGAGGCGGGCAGGAAATCCAGCGCCATGCGACTGGTGCTGTGGCGGGCCATCGGCCACCTGCGCGAGCGCGGTTTCCGCTGGCTCGACCTCGGCGGCATCAACCCGGACACTGCGCCGGGCGTCACCGAGTTCAAGCTGGGCACCGGCGGCGAGGCCACCGAGTCGGTGGGCCTGTACCGCTGATCCTTGCGCCCGTGCCGGTCGCGGCACAGGATGGACCCGAGTCGAGAGAGGCAGGCATGGCCGACGACGAGATCCTGAAGCCCGAGGATGCCCACAAGGCCATCGTCCGCGCCTCGCAGCGCACGCCGCAGGTGTCGGCGGCGCGCGAGCGGATCCGGAAGATGACCACCGAGGACAAGGGGCTGGAAATGCTGGCCCAGGCCATCAGGCGGCTGCTGCACGAGGGGCGTTGAGCCCCGTCGTCGGGCAGGCCGCCGTCAGCAGGTTGCCGTGCCGGCGCAGGCCTTGCTGGCCTTGCCGTCGTCGGTGTGGGCGATCTGCAATCCGGCCCTGGCCTCGGCGTAGGCGCGGTCGGCGGCCCGCATGGTCTGCTCGAACGCCTGCAACTCGCGTCCCTTCAGCTTCTCGCCGGTCGGCAGCTCGGCGGACTTGGGGTTCACCTGACGGCCGCCCTTCAGCACCTCGTAATGCAGGTGCGCGCCGGTCGAGCGCCCGGTCGTGCCGACATAGCCGATCACGTCGCCCTGCTCGACCCGCCCACCGCGCCGCACGCCCTTGGCGAAGCGGCTCATGTGGGCGTAGGCGGTGGTGATCTCGGTGTTGTGGCGGATGCGGATGTAGTTGCCGTAGGCGCCCTTGGGCCCGACCTCCTCGACCATGCCGTTGCCCGCCGCGTAGATCGGCGTGCCGGTTGGCGCACCGAAATCCACTCCCTTGTGCATCTTGCTGTAGCCGAGGATCGGGTGCATGCGCATGCCGAATCCGGAGGTGAGCCGGGCGCCGTCGATCGGCGTCAGCAGCAGGGCGCGGCGGATGCTCTCGCCTTCCTGGTCGTAATAGTCGATGCGGCCGTCGCGCGTCTTGTGCCGGTAGATGACCAGCTCGTCGCCGCCGACGGTGAGGGATGCGAACAGGATGTCGCCTTCGCTGGCCACCGTGCCGTCGGCGGTGACGAAGCGCTCGTACAGGATCTTGAAGCGGTCGCCCGGCTGCAGGTCGCGTTGGAAGTCGACCTCGTGGGAATAGGTACGGATCGCCGCCAGCATCACCGACAGCGGCACGCCGGCGCCGTTGCCGGCCTCGAAGAAGCTGGAGCGGATGTCCGCCTCGGCGGCGGCCAGCTCGCGGCGGACCTCTTTCTTGATCTCGGCGGATTCGAAGCCGGCGTCGCCGGTGCGCGCCACGCTGACGGATCGCACCACGTCCGTCGCCAACTCCAGCCCGACGAAGCGGCGCGAGCCGCCGCGGCGCGGTTCGAACAGCACGGTGATCTGCTGGCCGATCTGCAGCTTGCGCGGATCGTACACGTCGCTCAGCGCGGTAATGGCGCCATTGGCCTCGGCGCGCGGGACCGACACGCCGGTGAGCAGGTCCATCAGGGTATCGCCACGTCCGACCGATACCACCCGGCGATCCAACCCGCCCGGCGCAGCAGCGACCTCGGTCGCTGCGGCCTCGTCCAGCACCGCCTCTTCGCTGGCAAGCTCGGCCGATACCACGGCGTCCTTGGCGGACGCAGGAAGCGTAAAGGTGGGGATGAGAACACCGGCGACGCCGGACGCAAGCAACGCAAGCGCGGGAAGGCTGACAACCCTCAGACGCACCGGCAACCTCCCTAAGTTTTCCCGCCGCGGCCGGATCGTCCCACGCGTGTGTGCGTGCGTTCTTCCTGGCCGTCATAGATCCTTCTGCCCGGACCATGCTCGTCGCGTTGGGCAGTGTCAACGAACAACCGTCGCCAGGAAGAAGCGCCCCGACCTTTTCCCGAATGGCGTCCACCGCTTTTGGCCGGCCGGTTCAGGCCCTTCCGCGGAATTTGTCATCGAAGTGAAAAAAGCGCTTGCCAGCCGGCTTGGGGTGCCCCTATAACCCGGTCCACCGACGCGGCGGCCTCGACTGAGGCGGACGGGTCGGGAACATCCCGGAGGGTTGCGGTTCACCGCAGGAAGCGGCGCCGGTTCGGCGTTGCGCTTTTCGTCTCCGGGGTTTCTGATGGACAATTCGCGGCTCCGCCGCCGGTTCCGCAAGGGACAGGCCCGGGCCGCTGCCGCTCCGGTTACCGGGCGGCGCGGATCTTGAACAACTGAATACCGTGTTGTGAGAAGGGATGCGCAGGCGGTCGGCTCAGTGGACGGGGTTCCCGGGTTTGTTGGGGGCACGGCACAAAGAGCGGGGTCGTTTTGTGGCATCCGACAAGCCAAGCAAGATGAACAGTATCGAGCTTAGGTGTCAGGTGCATCGCACAGG
>JAEYOB010000354.1 GCA_023412175.1 Pseudomonadota bacterium
CCGCCTTCACCCGGCGGCTGCGCCGGCAGGCGCAGGAATGGCGGGACGACGAGGGCTACAGCTTCCTCGCGTTCGACCGGCAGACCGATGCCATGGTCGGCGGCCTCGGCCTCTCGAACGTGCGGCGCGGCGTGGCGCAGATGGCGACGCTCGGCTACTGGGCCGGGCGGCCCTATGCGCGGCGCGGCTATATGTCGGCGGCGACGCGGCTGGTGCTGGATTTCGCCTTCGGCCAGCTCGGCCTGCACCGGGTCGAGGCCGCCTGCCTGCCGACCAACGAGGCGAGCCGCGGCCTTCTGGAAAAGGTCGGTTTCACCCACGAGGGCTATGCCCGCGGCTACCTGCGGATCGACGGGGCGTGGCGCGACCATGTGCTGTACGCCGTGCTGCGCGAGGAGTGGCGCGATTAGGAAGTATCCGTAACCCGCATTCGGAAATGCCTAAAATTACCCGGTTAAGCAACGTTTAACCTCTGCGGGGCATGCTACGGGAAATCTCGTTTCAAAGCCTATGGTGCAGAGATGACCGAGAAGCCCGTCTGGAAGCAGGAAACCTCCCACCACTACACGCTGAATCTCCCGGACCAGCGCGTCGACGTACGTTACGAATCGGCCGGGTTCCAGAGCGGCTGGGGGATCTATATCGGCAGCCGGATGATCGAGCGCTGCCAGGAATTCATGCAGGCCCGCGGCGTCGCCCTGGCGGTCGCTACGCGCTGAACGCGATCCTGCTTTAAAGAAGCGAGGCCCGGTGCTGGATCAGCGCGCCGGGCCTTTTCTGTTTTGTGCCTGATGGGCGCAAAGAGGAACCTTCGGGCGGTCACGCGTGCCCGGCTTCGCCCGACAGCATCGATACGCTGACGCCCAGCTTGCCGATGGCACGCTCCCACTTCGCCTCCAGGTCGGGGTCGAACAGCAGATCCTCGTCGCAGGGCACGTTCAGCCAGCCGTTGGCCTGGAACTCCGCGTCGAGCTGCCCCGGCCCCCAGCCGGCGTATCCCAGCAGCAGGAAGGAGCGCTTCGGCCCGCGGTTCTCGGCGATGGCGCGCAGGACATCGATGGTGGCGGTCAGCGCCACCTCGTCGTCCACCACCAGCGTGCCTTCGCGCACGTAGTCGGTGGAGTGCAGCACGAATCCGCGCCCGGACTCCACAGGTCCGCCATAATGCACGGGCAAATTGGCCGTAGGCTTGGTATCCTCCAGGCCGAGTTGGTCAAGCAGGTCGTTGAAGGTGATGGACCCGAACAGCTTGTTGACGACGAGGCCCATGGCGCCGTCCTCGTTGTGCGCGCACATGTAGATCACGGTGCGTTGGAACCGTGGATCCATCATGCCGGGCATGGCAATCAGCAATTGGCCGGTCAGGTACTCGGAAGACTTCAGGTATTCGGAAGGCTTTGTCGAGTACGGCATGGGCGGTTATCCTTGTGTCCTGGGCGGGAACGCCCGGGGTGTACGGACCCCGCCGCCGCCAAGCTTCGAGTGTGACAGCAGGAGGCGCAGCCTGTCACCCAAATTTGCGCATCCCGAATGTGCGGCCCCGGGCCGCGCGGGTGCGCAACGGTTCGCGGGACTGAGATGAGAACAGTGCGGGCAATGAAAAGGTTTGCCGTTCTTCCGATGCTCCTGGCCCTTGTCCTTTCGGGCAAGGCCATTGCGGCCTCCGGTCCGTGGGTCAAGGGCGGCCCAGTGGAGGCGCGCCTGGTCTCCGCGGTGGAGGCCACCGGCGACCGGGATTCGGTGCCGCTGGCGCTGGAGGTCCGACTGGACCAGGGCTGGAAGACCTATTGGCGCTCGCCCGGCGACGCCGGTCTGCCGCCGCGCATCGAGTGGAACGGCTCGGTCAACCTGAAGGAAGCCGGCTTCGGCTATCCCGTGCCGCACCGCACCACGACGCTGGGCATCGAGACCATCGGCTACGACGGGCAGGTCACCTTCCCGGTGCGCACCGTGCCGGCCGAGCCGGGCAGGCCGCTGTCGCTCAAGGCCGGCGTCGATCTGCTGGTGTGCGCGGAAATCTGCGTGCCGCAGCGGGTGGATGTGGCCCTGGACCTTCCCGCCGGGCCGGCGGTGGCGGGGCCGGAGGCCAACATCGTATCGCGCGCCGAGAATTCGCTCCCCGGCGACGGCCGCGCCGCCGGGCTGGAGGTGCGCGCAGTGCGTGCCCAGGGCGCGGTGCTGGAGGTCGAGGCCGTCGCCCGTGAGCCCTTCGCCAAGCCGGACGTCTTCGTGGAACTTGAGCCGCCGGCGCCGTTGGCCGCGCCGACGGTGCGGCTGTCGGACGGCGGCCGCACGGCCGTGCTGCGCTTTCAGGTGGCCGACGCGCCCAAGGACCTGGATCTTGCCGGCCGGCCGGCGGTGCTGACCGTGGTGGATGGCGCCCGCGCGGCGGAGCTGCGCGCCACCGTCGTTGCCGGGCCGGTGGGCAGCGGCTCGACCGGGGTGGCGCCGTCGCTGCTCGCCATGCTGGGCGTGGCGCTGCTGGGCGGGCTGATCCTCAACCTGATGCCCTGTGTGCTGCCGGTGCTGTCGCTGAAGCTGCTGCACGCGGTGCAGCACAGCACCGCACCGCCGCGTGCCGTGCGGGCCGGGTTCCTGGCATCGGCGGCGGGGATCATCGCGTCCTTCCTGCTTCTGGCCGGCGTCATGGTGGGCCTGAAGGCGGCGGGCGCCGCGGTCGGGTGGGGCATCCAGTTCCAGCAGCCGCTGTTCCTCGTCTTCATGATTGTGCTGCTGACCCTGTTCGCCGCCAACCTCTGGGGCCTCTTCGAGATCCCGCTGCCGCGCCGGCTGGCCGATGCGCTAGCCGGGCCGGAGGAAGGGCATGGCCTGACCGGCCCGTTCGCCACCGGCGCCTTCGCCACGCTGCTCGCCACCCCGTGCTCGGCGCCGTTCCTCGGCACCGCGGGGGGCTTCGCGCTGGCGCGCGGGACGCTGGAGATCGTCGCCGTGTTCGCCGCGCTCGGCGTCGGTCTGGCGCTGCCGTACCTCCTGGTGGCGGCGGTGCCGCGGTTGGCGCGGCTGCTGCCGCGGCCGGGGCGCTGGATGCTGACGCTGCGCCGGGTGATGGGGGTGGCGCTGGCGCTGACCGGCGTGTGGCTGCTTTCGGTGATGGCGGTGCAGGTCGGCGATACGGTGGCTATGGTGGTCGCCGGGCTGATGGTGGCGCTGCTGCTGGCCTTGTGGATCGGTGGGCGGAACGGCCGGGTCGGATGGGCCGGTGCGGCGCTGGCCGTCCTGCTGACCGTCGCTTCCTTCGCGGTGCCGGTGCAGTTCGGCCGTGGCGCCGACGCCGCTCCGGTGGTGGATTCGGTGGCGCGCTGGGAGAGCTTCGACGAGGCGGCGATCCGCGCCCACGTCGCCGCCGGGCGCACGGTGTTCGTCGACGTCACCGCGGACTGGTGCATCACCTGCCAGGCCAACAAGAAGCTGGTCATCAACCGCGGCGAGACCGCCAAGCGCCTGAAGGGCGATGGCGTCGTCGCCATGCGGGCCGACTGGACCCGGCCGGACGAGCGCATCACGGCCTACCTCGCGGCGCATGGCCGCTACGGCATTCCGTTCAACATCGTCTATGGCCCCGGCGCGCCGGATGGCTTGGCCCTGCCCGAACTGCTGAGCGAGGGGGCGGTGGTCGAGGCGTTGGACCGGGCGCAGGGCAAGGGGACGCAGGACAGGGCGGCCGGCAAGAGCTGAGCTTGCCGGACGGCGCCTGCGCGGATAGAACGGACGCTTGGCCCAACGAACAAATGGGAGAGAGACACCATGGCCATCACCGTCGGAGACACCATTCCCTCCGTCACTCTGAAGCACCTGACCGACAACGGCATGCAGGAGGTCAACACCAGCGACCTCTTCAAGGGCAAGAAGGTCGTGCTGTTCTCGGTGCCCGGCGCCTTCACGCCGACCTGCTCGGCCAAGCACCTGCCGGGCTTCGTGCAGCAGGCCGACGCCATCAAGGCCAAGGGCGTGCAGGAGATCGTCTGCCTCGCCGTCAATGATCCCTTCGTCATGCGCGCCTGGGGCGAAAAGGGCGGCGTGGAAGGCAAGGTCTTCCTGCTGCCCGACGGCAACGCCGCCTTCACCGAGGCACTGGGCCTGACCATGGACGGTTCGGGCTACGGCCTGGGCAAGCGCGGCCAGCGCTTCGCGCTGGTGGCCGAGGACGGCAAGGTCACCCACCTCGCGGTCGAGGAGCCCGGAAAGTTCGAGGTGTCTAGCGCCGAGGCGGTGATCGAGAAGCTCTGAGCCGGGCGCTGCGAGGGGCTCCGCGCCCCTCGCGCTCCTGCGCCCTCTAACAGGACGCGGAAAAACGGGCCTATGCTGCGTCCTTGCCTCCGCTGAGGCTTGGAAGCGATGTATTCGACGCCCGTTTTTGGTTGGGATGGAGCGTTATCCCTCGCTCCGAGGTTCCCGGAGCCGCCG
>JAEYOB010000812.1 GCA_023412175.1 Pseudomonadota bacterium
CCGGCGGCCTTCTCCTGCATCGGCTTCGAGTAACGGAAGCCTTCGAGCGCGCCAGCCTTGCGGCCGACAACGCCGTGCAGCGACGGACCGACCTTGTTCTTGCCGGCCTCGACCGTGTGGCAGGCCATGCACTCCTTGAACACGTCCTTGCCAGCCGCAGCGTCGCCGGCTGCCTGCGCGCCACCGGCGGCGGCGGTCATGCCCAGGGCGAGCACGGCGCCCATCAACAGCTTCTTGGTCATTTGGTACGTTCCCTTCATTGGTTGACCGGTCACGGGGCCGGTGGGGATGGCGGGGAGAATACACAGATTCGATGAACTGCCAACCCCAACGAACAGCTCAAATAGGAGCTTTCATCCACGCCGTTCAAGATGCGCTCAACAACAGGCCGAACAGCAGCACCGCAAGCCCCAGCGCAACCCAAGGGACATAGAACCCCTGCCCTCCCCGCACCGACGGCAACGGGAGTGGAATCTCCGGCGGAACGAGGCGGACCGGCGTCACCGTCGATTCCGCCGGGGCGGCCTCCGCAGCCGGCGCATCGCCTGTAGCCGCGCCGCCGCCGACCAGGGCGGCGAAGTTGGTGAAGAAGTCGTCCGCCATCTTGCGCGCGGTGCCGTCCACCAGCCGGGAGCCGATCTGCGCCAGCTTGCCGCCGACCTGCGCGTGCGCCTCGTAGCTGAGCACCGTCGCCGCCGCGCCTTCCTCCTCAAGCCGGACGGTGGCGCCGCCCTTGCCGAACCCGGCCGCTCCGCCCGACCCTTCGCCGCTGATCCTGTAGCCCTGGGGCGGTTCCAGATCGGACAGGGTCACCTTGCCGGTGAAACGCGCGCTGACCGGGCCGACCTTGGCGCGCACCTTGGCGGTGAACTCGGTGTCGGAGAGCTTCTGCACCTCCTCGCAGCCGGGAATGCACTGACGCAGCACCTCCGGGTCGTTGAGCGCCGTCCAAACCCGCTCGCGCGGAGCCTCGATGCGGTGGGTACCGGTCATGTCCATGGCGTATCCTCCTCCTTTCCGGCCAAGCTATCGTTTCCTACCCCGGCGGGAAACTAGGCCGTTCAGGACATCCGCCCATCCCTCATCGGGTTGAGGGGACCGGATCCGGTCTGCATGAGGCTTCCCTCAACGGGCCAGACAGCTGCTCACCAGCGCGCCGCAATCCGTTGCGTTGGCGCCGGCCGGATAGGTGACCTGCTGCACCGCACCGCCGCGCAATATGAAGGTGGTGTCGCAGCCCTGGGTGCGCCGGCTACTGAACGCCGGGACGCCGATGTCCAGGCCATACCCCACCCCGTCGGCGCTCGGTTCGACGAGGCCAAGGCTGGCATTGGCGCCGTCGTAGTCGGGCCGTACGGAATAGGTGTAGTACTCGATGCCGTCCACCACCGCCTGGCGCGTCGGCGTGCCGGCACAAGACAGCAGCGCCGCCTTCGGCATGCCGACCAGCTGCGTCTGCGCCCGCTGCGCGATCTCAATGTCCTCGCTGTCGCTGGCGCACGCCGCCAGCCCCATCAGGGCGGCCAAACCCGCCGCGCGCACCACGATCCTCATGCCCATTCCTCCGCACGATCCTGTTCTGAGGAAAACATATCACCTCCGCACGCCACCGGAAGGGGCCACGGGCCGGCCATCGCGGGCGGGCTGACACCATGCGCTGACACCATGCTAGAATGCGGGCGTCGGCAAAGGACGCACACCCATGACCCGGACCATCAACCACCCCGAAGGGGAACGCCTCGCGGAGGCGCCCGCCGCC
This sequence comes from Pseudomonadota bacterium, assembly GCA_023412175.1. Classification (GTDB taxonomy): domain Bacteria; phylum Pseudomonadota; class Alphaproteobacteria; order Azospirillales; family Azospirillaceae; genus Azospirillum. The sequence continues at coordinate 1,760 of JAEYOB010000812.1, forward strand.
CGCATCGGAAAGGCCGCATGACGACCGTTTATCTGGCCCTGGGCAGCAACCTCGGGGACCGCCTGCAAAACCTGAAGGCCGCCATCGCGCGGCTCGGCCAAGCGGTTCATGTGACCGCGCGCTCGGCCGTCTACGAGACGGCGCCGATGTACGTCACCGACCAGCCGGCATTCCTCAACATGGCACTGCGGGCGGAGACGGACCTGCCACCCGACACCCTACTGGCCCACCTCAAGAGCATCGAGGCGGAGCTGGGCCGTCGCGTCGGCGGCGCCCGGTTCGGCCCGCGCGAGGTGGACCTCGACATCCTGCTCTACGACGATGCGGTGCTGACGGGCACGGCGCTGGAGGTTCCGCACCCGCGGATGGCCGAGCGCGCCTTCGTGCTGCGCCCGCTCGCCGATGTGGCCGCGGACGTCCGCCATCCCGTGCTCGGCCGCACCATCGCCGAACTGCTGGCGGAGGTTCCGGGGGCGGAAACGGTGGTCGCCATGGGAAACCCCTCTTCCTGAGGGAAGAGGGGTGGAAGAAGAGTGGAGGCGAGCCCTTAGTTACGGGCGGTTCTCCAGCGTACGCAGCGTACGGTCCAGCACCGACAGCGGAACCGCCATCACGGTGCCGCCGAGGATGGCGGACGCCAGTTCGCGATCCAGCCCGGCGATCCCCGCGACCTCCTTGGGGCCGAGCCCGCGGTTGTCGGCGATCAGCGCGATCCAGCCGGCGAGCGTGTTCTTCTGGTGCTTGAGGCTTCGGTCCTCCACCCCGTCCAGGCTGCGGATAAAGTCGCAGCCGGTGAACACGGGCGTGGCGTTGCAGAGCGCGTCCTGAAACCGGGTCTCTGGGCGCATGGTCATTCGGCGTCCTCCCGACGGTGAGTGGTATGCCTTCTTTTTTTGCAGGCCATGCTGCCTTCGTCGCGCGCCCTTCGCAATCCAGCCAAGGGAGTATCGCCTATCCGTCAGAGGAAGGGCCATTCCGCCTAGTTGTCATGTTATGATACCTCCTTTGCGCTGAGCGCCGTGAGCTGAGCAACTGCCCGTTGTCGGTGAGCACGTGGGTGATGACCTGAGACCGGAAAATTCCTCCAGCACTGGGTAGAGTCCGTCATCGAGAGGAGACGGACGGATGAGACGCAGCCGGTTCAGCGAGGAGCAGATCATCGGCATCCTGAAGGAGCAGGAGGCCGGG
>JAEYOB010000831.1 GCA_023412175.1 Pseudomonadota bacterium
GGCAAGCACCGCGCCGGCCTCCTCGACCGGATGTGCGAGGCCATCGCCGCCGCCATGCTCCGGCTGTTCGGCAGGACGATCCGCACCGGCTCGCCCGGCACCTCCGCCGAGGAACTGCGCGGCGCCATCGAACAGCACCGCGGGGAGGAGACCACCGAGGAGGAGGAGGTCCGCCACGAGCGCGCCATGCTGCGCTCCATCCTCGAACTCGGCGAGGTTCCGGTCTCCGACGTCATGACGTACCGCCGCAATCTGGTGACCATCGACGCCGGGCAGCATCCGGCGCGCATCGTCGACGAGGTGCTGGCCAGCCCCTACACCCGCCTGCCGCTCTGGAAGGACCAGCCCGACAACATCGTCGGCGTGCTGCACGCCAAGGCGCTGCTGCGCGCCGTGCGGGCGCACGGCGGCCAGCTCGACCCGCTGGACGTGGTGGCGCTGGCGGCGCAGCCCTGGTTCATCCCTGACACCACGACGCTGCTCGACCAGCTCCAGGCCTTCCGGGAACGGCGCGAGCACTTCGCGCTGGTGGTGGATGAGTACGGCAGCCTGATGGGCGTGGTGACGCTGGAGGATATCCTGGAGGAGATCGTCGGCGACATCTCCGACGAACTCGACGTCAACGTCGCCGGCGTGAAGCCGCAGCCCAACGGTTCCTACGTCATCGACGGCTGGGTGACGATCCGCGATCTGAACCGCGAGTTCGAATGGCGCCTGCCCGACGACAGGGCCTCCACCATTGCCGGGCTGGTGCTGCATGAAGCGCGGTTGATCCCCGACGCCGGACAGGTCTTCACCTTCCACGGCTTCCGCTTCGAGATCCTGCGCCGCCAGCGCCACCAGATCGCCATACTGCGCGTCACCCCACCCGCCAAAGGGTAGAGCCGGGCATAGGCCCACCATCGGCACCCACACCCTTACGACGACTTGCCGCGATGCCGGACAACCCGCACCATGCGTCAACCCCCTTCCATTGGGGGCAGACGACCGTGGACGAGAGGGAGAGACGGCGATGCCGACACGCAAGCTGATGCCCGACGTGATCCAGAAGCAGGAGCTGGTCTGCCTGCCGGCCGACGCCATCGTGCGCGCCGCGGCGACGCTGATGGCCGAGCGCCGGATCGCCGCCATCCTCGTCACCGAGGGGCGCCGCCTGATCGGCATTGTCACCGAACGCGACTTGACGGTTCGGGTGGTCGCCGCCGGCAAGGATCCGGCCGCCGCCACGCTGGCCGAGGTGATGACCCGCGATCCCGACACGCTGGGTCCGGACGCTACGGCCGGCGAAGCGCTGGACCTGATGGAACGCCGCCGCTACCGCCACCTGCCGGTGGTGCGGGGCGACGAGGTGGTCGGCATCGTCTCGATCCGCGACCTGTTCGCCGTGGTGCGCGAGCACCTGGAGGGCGAGATCAAAGACCGCGAGGAGTTCATGTTCGGCTCCGGCTACTCCGCCGGCGCAATGCCGTGATGCCGCAGCGCGGGGCTGGGTTGCCTTGACCTAAGCGTCAGCCCCTCCGATATTCGCTTCGCACTTGCGAAAGCGAAGAGAGAGTCATGCCCCTATCCCCCCCGTCCCCGCGCGAGCAGCTCCACACCCGCGAGATCATTTGCCGCGGGTACCGGCGCGCCGACGGACTGTGGGACATCGAGGCCCACCTGACCGATGTGAAGACCTACGCCTTCCAGACGGAGCAGCGCGGCCAGTTGGAACCTGGGCAGCCTCTGCACGATCTGTGGCTACGCCTGACCGTCGACGACCGGTTCAAGGTTCACGCCATCGAAGCGGTTACCGACAGGGGCCCGTTCACCGCCTGCGGCGACATCGCACCGAATTACCAGCGCCTGGTGGGCTTGACCATCGGCAAGGGCTGGAGCCGCGCGGTCAAGGAGCGTCTGGGCGGCGTCGAGGGGTGCACGCATCTGATGGAGATGCTGGGACCGGTCGCCACCACGGCGTTCCAGACCATCTTCCCGATCCTCGCCAGCGAAGAAGCCGCACGCGCCAAGGCCGAGGGCCGCAAGGAAGGCGGAAAGGCACGCCCGGTGCTGCTCAACATGTGCCACATCTTCGCCAGCGACGGCGAGGTGGTGCGCAAGTTCTGGCCCGAGCACTACACCGGCGACTGCGAACCCACCCACGCCCAGGCGGACGCGGCGGAGTAGGATCGCCACCCGCGCGAGGAGTGGGGCCGGCCGACCTACAGGTCGTAACGCGCACCGTGGGCTTGGCTTTTGATGCCGGAACGCGCCGCCGAACCGCGCAAGGCGGGGCCATTGCCGGTCATGCCTCCGCCGCCGACCGCGGGGTCCTCGCCGGGATCGGGCGGCAGGTCGAAGGGCGTGCCCACGAACGGGTCGCCCCGCCCGTGCATGGCATTGTTGTGCCCCATCTCCGTCGCGGCCTGGACGAAGTAGGACGCGATCAGCACGCGCACGGCCGAGGTGAAGGTCGATTTGAGCCGCTTGTCCTCCTGGGCGTCGGTCTCCGGCGCCAGCCCCTGGCGGCGGCGCTGCTCGTCGAGGCGCGCCTTGATCATCGTGCACAGGGTGTTGACCGTCATGCCCTCGCGCTGGGCAATGGCCTCCAGCGCATCCCACATGGATGGTTCGAGCCGGATGCTGGTCCGCTTGTGGTTCTCCATGACCACGTTGCGGCTCTCCAACGGCCCCACGCCGGCTGCGCTCTTCCCGCCCTGCCTCTTCCGCCCGCGATTGCCCATGCAGAATCTTCCCTCGCGTCGACGCCGCGGGCGATGCCTGCGGACGGCCGCGATAAACGGTTGCATGACCCGCACTCTACAGAATGATACGCGAAATGCAACCTGCACTGCAGACTGCAGGAGCGAATAGCTGAAGATAATCCGCCATGGGTTGCATGCATATGTATGCAACCCATGGCGGCTGCTCGTGATGAGAACTAGCGGTCTTCCTGCGGGGTCAACGTGGTGAGCGCGAGGGAATGGACGCGCTCGGCCATTTCATCCTGAAGGAGCGCGTAGACCATGCGCTGCCGCTCGACCCGCGACTTGCCGGCGAACGCTTCGGCGACGACCGTGACGTGGAAATGCGTCTCGCCCTCCGGATGGGCGCCGCCATGACCGATGTGGCGGTCCGATTGGTCCTCGATGTCCAGCCGGGTCGGCGACAGGCCGTCGGACAGCTTTCGGCGCATGCGTTCGGTGTAGACGGTCGGGGTCGCCATGGGGCCTCCGGCGGCTGGGGTGGGATGGATCGGCCGACAGGTGTGTGGCCGGAAGCGGGCGCTGTCAAGCTGGCTGGACGGCTCGAGGACCCGCCATGCGCGCGCTTGCCAGGGACCGGGCCGGTCCCCATACTCACCCGATGCAGCGCAACCGTGCCCGCCTGTCCTCCAGCTATGATTTCGCGCCCCGGCCCGCCATGCGGGCGTGCGACCATCCCGGCTGCGCCGGCGAGGGCGAGTACCGGGCGCCCCAGGGGGGGGGCG
>JAEYOB010000846.1 GCA_023412175.1 Pseudomonadota bacterium
CCACCTCGGCCTTCAGCGCCGTGAAGTCGTTGTTGTACTTCGAGCGCATGTCGTCGTTGAGGTTCTGGTCGGCCAGCTTGGTCAGCGTCCCGCGGGCGCGGGCCAGAGCATCGGAGACGTTGGTGGCCGCCGTGCTGAACACCGAAACGGCGCCCTTGGCGATGCTCAACTGGCTGTTCACCGCGTCGATGGCGCCCTTGTCCGAGCGCAGCGACTGGGCCACCGCGAAGGCCGCACCGTCGTCCACCGAGTCGGCGACCTTGTAGCCGGTCGTGACGCGCTTATGGACCTTGTTCAGCTGGGAGTTCGTGTTGTTCAGGCTCTGCAGGGCGACGAGAGCGCTCTGGTTGGTGTTGATCGAGTTGGCCATGGCGGAGGTGCTCCCTTGTTCGCTCGGGATGAGCTGGTGTGGCGATGTCTGACTACTTCATAGCAAGGGGTGTGCCACTCGCCCAAAAACCAAACTAAGACATTGTTCCGGCAAAGTATTTTTCTCATACGGCAGAAATTGCCGGCACCAGCCGGACGGCATTGTCCGGCCGGCCGGTGGGAAAAAAACTCCATCGGGGTGATCCGTACCGGCTTGCTCCCGGCAAGAATGACCGGTCCGGCGCTCATTCCATGCCGTCGCGCTCCGTCCGGGACGGGCGCCCGGCCTTGCGGCCGGCCTCCGGGCGCGAGGGCGCCTTGCCGGGCAGCGGCGTCTGCGGAATGGTCCCCGGCGTGGTTTCGATGGACGGGATCTGCTGGCCATCCACGTCGTTCGCGAAGGTCGGGTCGTCGCGCCTGCGGCTCATGGGGTCCTCCGGTTGGTGTCACCGAGAACAACAGGCCCACCGCCCTTCCGTTCAGCCCTCAGGCCGGACGCCGACCGCCACCACCAGGATCTCCGCCAGCCGCGCCACGGCCGGCAGCGATGCCGCGCCATACAGAGCGAAGCGCGCGTCGGGCAACGGCGGCAACCCTTCAGCCAGACGCAGCCCGTCACCGGCCAATCCCGCCGTCCGGCAGGTGACGCCGAGCCCGGCGCGCACCGCCGCCGATCCAGCGCATGGGTTCGCTCCGCAGAGGAATGCCGCCGGGGCGCAGGTCCGACGCCAGCACCAGATCGAGTCCGCCCGCCTCCAGCTCGTCGAGCAGCGCCGTCGAGTTCCCCACCCGCACGTCCAGCCGCACGCCGGGATTTTCCGCGGCGAAGCGTGCCAGAACGCCGGGCAGCGCGGTGTCGGCGAAGTCCTGGACAGTGCCGAAGCGCACCGGCCCGGCCAGCGCCGCCGGCGCCAGGGCTGCCACCGCCTCGTCGTTCAGCGTCAGGATACGCCGAGCGTAGACGAGCAACCGCTCTCCCGCCTCGGTCAGAGCCACGCCACGTCCTTGCCGGCGCACCAGCGCGACACCCAGCATCCCCTCCAGCCGCTTCACCTGGAGGCTGACCGCCGGCTGCGTGCGGTGAACGCGCTCCGCTGCCTTGGCGATGCCGCCCGCGTCGGCAATCGCGGCGAAGCTACGCAGAAGGTCGGTCGGCAGGTCAAGGCGCATGATATATAATTTCTGGAAATGAATTTCCGTGGAACTATAAATTATACTGCGACCACCAGCACTGGTAGCGTCCTCGCATCGACACCCGACGGAGGACGCCATGCCATTCGCCACCATCCGCACCCACGGCATTTCCCTGGACGAAACGGCACGCGCCGCCCTCGTCCATCGGACGACCGATCTGCTGGCCGGGATCCTGAGCAAACGGCCCGAGGTCAGCGCCGTGCTGGTCGAACCCGCGTCCACCGACGCTACGTGGGCCATCGGCGGCTCGGCGCAACGGCGGGCCGCACACATGGAGGTGCTGATCACCGCCGGCACCAACACGGATGCGGAGAAGGCACGCTTCGTCGAGGCGGCGCACCGCCTGCTGGCCGAGATGACGCCCGGCCTGCACGAGGCCACCTACGTGGTGCTGCGCGAACCCGCCGCGGAGAGCTGGGGCTATGCCGGCCGCACCCAGGCGGCCCGGCGGGCGGCGGCTTAGCTCAACGCCGGTCCCGCCGGTCGATGGGGCCGAGCTTACGGGCGAGGGGCGTGCGTTCGTCGGACAGCGCTTCCAGGAAGTCGGCCAGCCGCTTCGACTTGGCCACCGAAAGCAGGATCAGCGCCACCGTCGGCAACAGCGTCAGCAGGAAGACCAGCACACGCATGGCCAGCGGCTCATCGCCCAGCGCCAGCAGGTTCATGCCAAGGAATCCGGTGACCAGAGTGCCGATCATGCTGACCACCGTCACCACCGTCAGCCGCAGGACCGAGTTGGCCTGCCGGCGCAGCCCGTCGGAATCCAGGTAGGCGCTCATGTCCTGCACTTCGTCGCGCACCTCGGCGAACAGGCGTGCCGTGCCAAGGTGCTCGGACCACATGCGGAACAGGTCGCGCGCCGGCCCCTGGTTGGACACCTCGTGGAACCAATAACGGTGGGTGAAACGCAGGAATATCTCGAACAGCTGACGGATTGCGCGCTTGAACAGCTTCACCGACTCCACGTTCGCGATGTCCAGCCGGCTGACCGCCACCACCAGCCGGTCGGACATCATCAGCAACGCCGCGCGGTGGAAATGGGCGATCAGCCCCAGCAGGAAGTACTGGTGGCGGAACTGGCCGAGCAGGCCGGTCTCCAAGTCGGTGTAGAAGGGGTCGCCGTCACACCCGACCATGACCAGCGCATGGCCGCAGCAGATCATCCGGCAACTGCTCAGCCCGCAACCCGGCGCGACGTTCCAGTAGCGGTCGTAGCAGTAGCGCTGCTCAAAACCATAGAGATAGCTCTCGGCGAAGGGCAACGTTCCCTCCGCCACGCCGGGGCCGGTGGCGAGGCCGAGCCGCACCCAGTCGGCACGGGTCAGTTGCGTCGGATCATCCATGGACAGGTAGGCCAGCAGCGGCATGCGCTGGTATTCGAGCTGCCGGTATTGCAGTTCGCCACGCTCCTCGGAATGGTAGAGCGCCAGCGGCTTCAGCAGGAACGCCCAGTGCGCCGCGATGCAGGGCGCACGGTTCCGGCAGACGAATTCGAGAAACTTCCGCTTGTCATCGGTGTCGGAGGACGCCAGCACCGCGCCGTCCGCCGCCAGCCACTCCACCCGCTTCGCGCATTGGCCGGCGCTGCCGTCGGCGTTCCAGAACGACGGATAGGTGCGGCCGAAGCGGTACAGCAGGTCCTGCACGCGGGACAGCCCGATATCCTCGGCGGCGATCTCCACCGCCAGGATCGCCACATCAACGTCGTGGAAGAAGTAGAGGTCGATATGAACCACGTCGACCTCCAGCGGCACCCCGTCGCTCAGCGTGATCCGCGCGCTCGCCACGTCGTGGCGGCGGAACACCCGGATCGGCGAAGCGCCGTAGCCGGGCCCGCCACCGCCCGCCACACCTTCGCCGTACAGGAAGCGCTGGACATAGGGAAGGAAGGCGGTGAACTCGATGTAGTGCCGCTCCTTGAACTCGGCCGGATCGAGGGTGAACTCGTCCGCCACCTCCCGCCATACGCAGCCGGCACCGCCAAGCCGTTCCCAATGCCGCTGGATCTGTGCGCCTTCCTGCAAGGGCATGAGTTGCACCGGCCACAGCAGGATCTCGCGGAACCGGCGCACGCGGACGGCTTCGGTGTCGGACATGGCGAAGGCTCCCCTCCCCTTTTGAAGGGAGTGTAGCAAATTCGTCGGTCTTTTCGTTCCGTCCGACACGCCGCCGGCAACGGCATCGTCACCCGCTTCGGCACACGGGGCGCGGCCTCACTCCAGCGGCCGCAGCAGCGCCCCCTGCTTCAGCAGTTCCGCCTGCACCGCCCGCGCCGGGACGCCGCGCGGGCGGATGCCCTGCTTTGCGGCCAGCGCGGCGCATACCCCTGCCGCTTGGCCGGTCGCCATGCAGGTCGGCGTGACCCGGTAGGACGAGTGCGCCTCATGCGTGCCCGAGATGCAGCGGCCGGCCACCAGGAGGCCCTCCACGTCCCTGGGCAGCAGGCAACCCAGCGGCACCTCGTACCATTCGCCGCTTGGCACCTTCTTCAATACGGTGCCGCGCCCGGTGGGGTTGTGGATGTCCACCGGGTAGGTGCCGCGCGCCACCGCATCCTCGAACTTCCGGGCGCCCAGCACGTCGTCCACGGTCATGGCGTACTCGCCGACAATGCGCCGCGTCTCACGCACCCCGGCCGCCACGCCGGATTGCGCCACATAGGCGTCGGCAAAACCGGGAACGTACTTCCGCATGAAGCGGGCGATCTCGGCCATCTGGCGGCGGCTCTCCCACTCCGCACAGGTCAGGTCCCAGACGTCGGTGCCGAGCACGCCGGTGACGCGGGTGGAGTTCAGCGCCACTTCGCCCTCCTGGGCGGTGGCGAAGAACAGGATGTCCTCGCGGGTCAGGTTCAGATCGCCGTTGGCGGTGGCCTTCGACACCAGATCCCACAGCCCGTGCACGCCGCGCCACTGGCCCGGATTGGTGCGGACAAAGTCGGCGAACGCACCGTGCTGGAAGCGCGCCATGCGGAACATCAGCGTCATCGGTTGGGTCAGGCCGTCCTCCTCGCGCCCGATCTCGTAGGCGCAGCCGGCCTGCGCCGCCACGTCGCCGTCGCCGGTGCCATCGACGATGACGTCGGCCTCGATCACCAGCGGCCCGGACTTGGTTTCGAACACCACGCCGGTGGGGCGGCCCTTCTCGCCGATCACTCCCGACGCGAAGGCATGCAGCAGCACGCGCACGCCGGCCTCGTCGAGAATCTCCTGTGCGGTGACCTTGAGGATCTCCGGATCGAAGGGCACGGTGAAGCCGGTGTCCGGCGACGGCGGGATGGCTCCCTGGTTGGCGTAGAGCCGCCCGAGGAACACCGCCAGCGCGCCGCCCACCACCGGTTCGCCCGGCCCATGGTCCTGCGGCATCAGCTTGGTGTCGTCCACGGCCGCCACCGAGCCGCGCTGCGTGTAGAAGGACATCCACGGCATGACCAGCGCCACCGTGGCGTTGCCGCCGAGAAAGCCGTAGCGTTCGACCAGAACCGTGTCGGCCCCGGCCTGCGCCGCCCCCAACGCCGCCGCCAGTCCTGCGGGCCCGCCGCCCACCACCAGACCCTGGCAGCGGCAAACCCGCGTGGCCTGACGCGGGGGAAGCGTGATGAATTCGGGATGGGAAGGACGGATGAGCGGTGGCATGAAAGACTCCTTTTTCAGAGAGCCAACACCTCACCCCGCACTCTTGTCGCGCTCGCGGATCACCGCAGCCACCAGATTCGCGGTGCGCCGCGCGCGCTCCTGAAGGTCCGGCAGGCGCTGGCGCAGCAGCTCCCGCTGGCCCTCGCGGTGGTCCCACAGCCGGTCGAGATCGGCAAGGAACGTCCCGGCGGTGGCGTGCAGCGGGCGCGGCTCGATGCCCACCGACAGGAGGAAGTCCGATACCTTGGAGGCGTAGGGCAGCGCCATCAGCGGCGTGCCGGTGATGGCTGCGAAGATCATCACGTGCAGCCGCATGCCCAGCACCATTTCGAAGCGCTTCATCAGACCGATGATCGAGCGTGGACCGTACCGGTACTTCAGCAGGTGGGCGCGCTCGGGCGCGGCCATCTCGCCCATGACGCGGTGCGCCTCGCGCACGTCGGCGCGCTCCATGGGGACGAAGACCACATCGGCGTCGAACCGCTCGGCGATGAAATCCGCCGCCTCGGCCAGCAGCTTGTGATAGGCGGCCTCCGACAGGTCGGGCGCCGCCACCCCCTGTTCGCGCACCGACATGCCGACCAGGGGACGGTCGCGGGGGATCCCGGCCTCGGCCAGCATGGCGTCGGTGAAGGGTTCCGGCTCCACCAGAAGCGCCGGATCCGCGGTCACGTCCACCGGAACGGTCACGCCGATCTCCTCCAGCAGGCGCTTGGCCGACGCCTCGCGCACCGTGATGCCTGCCATGCGGTTCATCCCGTCGCGCACCGCGTTGCGCTCCGCCTGCCCTCTCAGCGGCCCGACGCCGATGGCGAAGGTGCAGGTGGGGATGCCGCGCTCCTGGGCGATCACCACCTCGCGCAGGTAGGTCTGTGCCTCGGCGTCGTAGAGGATGCCGCCGCCGCCCAGCAGCAGCAGGTCGAGCCGCTCCACCTCGGGCGCGATCTCGGCGCGGGCCGCGTCGCGCGGCGACAGCACGCGGTCCACGTTGTGGTTCAGCCGCGTGTGCTCGGCGTCGCGGGAGAAGACGACGATCTCCACACCGGGCACCGTGGCGCGCAACTGGGCCACCGCGCCGGTGAGAATGGCCTCGTCTCCGGTGTTGAGACCACCGTAGGACCCGGAAATACCGATGACGGTCATGCGTTGCCTTTCCCGCGGACATGTGATCCCAACGGGAACCCCGGCGTGACAGCGAAGTTCCGCTTGCGCTATCTTGCCGCCAACCAAGGATCTGGGAGGATCACGAGTATGGATACCCCTCTGTGGCGCCCGTCGGACGAGCGTGTCGCCGCTTCGAACCTGACGGCGTTCCGCGAGGCCGCCAACGCCCGCTTCGACCTGAAGCTCGGCGACTACGACGCGCTGTGGGACTGGTCGGTGGCAAAGAAGGAGGATTTCTGGCGTTTCCTGTGGGACTGGGCCGGCATCCGCGGCGAGCCGGGCTCGGACGTCCTGCGTGACGGCGACCGGATGCCCGGCGCGCAATGGTTCCCCGAGGCGCGCCTGAACTACGCCGAGAACCTGCTGGCCGGCGCCCCCGACGAGGCGGTGGTGTTCTGGGGCGAGGACAAGGTGAAACGCCGCTGGAGCAAGGCGGAGCTGACCGCCGAGGTCTCCCGCCTGCAGCAGGCGCTGAGGGCCGCCGGAGTCGGGGTCGGCGACCGGGTCGCCGCCTATATGCCGAACATGCCCGAGACGCTGGCCGCCATGCTCGCCACCGCGAGCCTGGGCGCCACCTGGTCGTCGTGCTCGCCGGACTTCGGCGTGCAGGGCGTGGTGGACCGATTCGGGCAGATCGAGCCCAAGGTGCTCTTCTTCCCCGACGCCTACTGGTACAACGGCAAGGCGCACGACGTCCGCGCCAAGGCCGCCGAGGTGCTGAAGGACCTGCCCACCGTCAGCCACGCGGTGTGCGTCCCCTACGTCGCCGGGGATGCCGATCTCTCAGCCGTGCCGAAGGGCGTGTCCTACCGCGACTTCCTGGCGCCTTTCCAGGCCGCCGAGCCGAGCTTCGAGCGGGTGCCGTTCAACCACCCGCTGTTCATCCTGTACTCCTCCGGCACGACGGGCAAACCCAAGTGCATCGTGCACGGCACCGGCGGCACGCTGATCCAGCACGTCAAGGAGCACCGGTTTCACTGCGACCTGAAGCCGGGCGACCGGCTGTTCTACTTCACCACCTGCGGCTGGATGATGTGGAACTGGCTGGTGACCGGGCTGGCGAGCGGAACCACGCTGCTGCTCTACGACGGCTCGCCCTTCGCGCCGGACGGCAACATCCTGTTCGACTACGCCGACGCCGAGGCGATGACGCTGTTCGGCACCTCCGCCAAGTACATCCAGTCGCTGGAGAAGGGCGGGCTGGAGCCGGTGAAGACGCACAGGCTCTCGACGCTGAAGGGGCTGGCATCCACCGGCTCGCCGCTGATGCCGGAGAACTTCGACTACGTCTACCGGGCCATCAAGGAGGATCTGCACCTCGCCTCGATCTCCGGCGGCACGGACATCGTGAGCTGTTTCGTGCTCGGCAACCCGACGGCGCCGGTATGGAAGGGCGAGATCCAGACGCGCGGCCTGGGGCTTGCGGTCGAGGCCTTCTCCGACGACGGCCACCCGGTGCGCGGCGAGAAGGGCGAGTTGGTCTGCACCAAGCCGTTCCCGTCCATGCCCATCGGCTTTTGGAACGACCCGGACGGCAAGAAGTACCGTGCGGCCTATTTCGACCGGTTCGAGAACGTCTGGACGCACGGCGACTTCATCGAGCAGACGGCGCACGGCGGCTGGGTGATCTACGGCCGCTCCGACGCTGTGCTCAATCCGGGCGGCGTGCGCATCGGCACGGCAGAGATCTACCGGCAGGTCGAGCAACTGCCCGAGATCATGGAGGCCATCTGCATCGGCCAGGAGTGGGACGGCGACGTCCGCGTCGTGCTGTTCGTCGTTCTGCGCGAGGGGATGACGCTCGACAAGGGCCTGGAGGACACCATCCGCAAGCGCATCCGCGACAACTGCTCGCCGCGCCACGTGCCGGCGAAGATCGTCCAGGTGACCGACATCCCGCGCACGCGCTCGGGCAAGATCACCGAACTGGCGGTGCGCGACGCGGTGCACGGCCGGCCGATCAAGAACACCGAGGCGCTCTCGAACCCGCAGGCGCTCGAGCAGTTCTCCGGCCGGACGGAACTGGCGTCGTCGTAAGGCGGTTCGGCCCCCTCCCCGTCCCCCCCCCGGGGGGGGGGGGTGGGGGGGGGGGCG
>JAEYOB010000008.1 GCA_023412175.1 Pseudomonadota bacterium
CGGTGAGCAGCAGGACCGATAGTATCGAAAAGCGCATGCCGGCATCCTAGGCCCGGCTTGCCACACCTATCGAGCACCGGTGAACAGGTGGCGCCGTCGACTCCGCCGGTGCTCGAAAAACGCGAAGCCGCCGTGACAGTGTACGTGGCGAGGAGGCCGTAGGCCCGCCGACTGCACTGAGCGAGACCCGCAATGACCCACAGCCCCAGCCCTTACCCTGATGCGTTCCTGAATCGCGACACAGCCGAACTCCTGCCGGCCGGCGGGCGCCATGTCCGTGTCGAGTGTCAAGCGCCGGGCGAGGCGCCGAGCCACCTGGAGGCGGGATACAACACCGAAACGCTGGCCAACGCGGTCGGCGATCTCGCCCGCATGCTGGTGATCCGCCGCAGCACGAACTACGCCGGCGACATCGCCATTCTGTTTCTCGACCAGCGCCGCGCCGCGCTCGGGTCCTTGACCGTCGATGCCGGCTTCCTTCTGCGGCAGGGGCGATGGCCGGGCCAGCCCGGCGTGCGTCATGCCAACGCACTCAGTGCCATGCTGGCGAACTACTGCGCGGTGCGGGCGATCGACCTGCTGCACGCCATCGAAGCTGCAGCCGGGGATCCGGCGTTCATGCAGGAGATCGTGACGGGGGAAGCCGCAACCGAACCGCCGGCAGCAGGCGGGCATTATCCCGACATCTCCCGGCCCGTACTGCGCGGTCGCGCGGGCTGAGGGGCATGCCGATGACCGAAGCGGACATCCTCGCCGGGGTTGCCTCTGCCCAGCCCGCCACGGCAGCCGAACTCGCCAATCACCTCGACCGGCTCCTGTCCGCCACCCCCGGCGGCACCGGTCGCGAAGCCATCCTCGGCCTGCTGCGACCGCTCGCCATCTCGTGGGACCTCATGCCGGTCCCGCACGGCTGGCCGGGCATGCGGATCATCGTCCACAGCGGCGAGGGAACGTGCAGGCGCACCGATTTCGTTCTGGTCGACCGTTCCGGCCACGCGTACGTCGAAGGCATCGTTCCCGACGATCCCCTGCGACGCGCGTCCTACCTCCGTCTGCGCACGCTTTTCCTGGAGGCGAATGAGCGCCGCGCCGCGTCGCGGAGCCGGCGGAGCGCATCGGCCGAGACCCTGATCGACGCCCTGCTCGGCGACGTCTTCGCCCGCATCCGCGATGACGAACCGACGCGTCATTGATCTTTCCATGGTGACCCGATGCCGGATGCCGCGTTCAACCACGACGCCCGCAGATACCTGCAAACGCTGCTCGACCGCCTCGGTCTCTCCGGGTGGACTCCCCTTCTCCTTCGGGATGCCGTCTGCGCCGAGTACGGCTTCTGGCACCAGGGCGCGGCGGGACCGCCGCCCCTTCTTCCCGGTAGGGGTGGGTCAACGGCCGCCGGGATCGTCCACATGGAAAGCCCGCGGGTGTCTCGTGTCGTGCCGCTCGCGGTGCACGCGCCATTGCCTTCCCAGTTCCGGCAACACGCCCTCGAGCTCGCCGGCATGGCGATCGGGGGCGCATGCCTGGCCCGTCTCCCGGCGGATGACGACACCGAAGCGGTGCGCCCCGCGTCAACGGCACGTTTCCCCAAGCTGAAGATTCTCATTCTCGGCCGTGTCACCCGGCCGGCCGACGCGACGGACGACCTGCGGCATCTCCAGGCGGAGTTGCTGGTCACGGCGTTCGAGCCGTCGGCCGGTGTGGACGGCGTGCCGAAGCGGAGAGGTCCGGTAACCAGCCACCGGCTGGCGTTGCCGATGAGCGGCGATCTTGGCGCACTCGCCATCGCCATGCGGGCCGAAGCCGTCGTCGCCTTCGAGCGGCGATACTAGGACCTGCGGGCGGCGGAGTAGCCCCGGTATGTCCGATGACACCGACATCGACGTCCTGGTCACCGAGGACGAGGCGTTCGGCGCCATCGCGGAGGGGATCCTCTCCGCGGTCGAACGCAATCGTGCCGGCGAATGGGAGATGCCGTGGGGCGGCTTCGCGGCGCGGCCGACCAACGCCTTCTCGGGCAAGGAGTTCGCAGGGCAGAATACCCTGTCCTTGTGGGCGGCCGCCAAGAAGCGCGGCTACACGGTGCACCTGTGGGCACCACCCAAGCAGTGGGGAGGCAAGGGCGGCGGAATCCGGCCGGGCGAAACCGGCACCGAGATCCTCGTGCCCGTCTTCGACGAGGAATCCACGGAGGGCGTCCGGCACTGGGACCGCAACACCAAAGGCATCGCCAAGAAGCTCGGGCCGATCGGCGGCGATCCCGAAGGCGGCGTCATCCGGCCAGTGATCGGTTTCAGGAAGGAATTCTGGTTCAACGCGCACCAGGTGGACGGGCTCGACCTCGATCCGCCACCGCCACCCGATCCGACCGAGGCCGCGCTCCGCGTCGAACGCACCCTTGCCGCCTGGCGCGCGGCCGGCGGCCCGGCCCTGGTGCACGGCGGTATGCGCGCCTGCTGGATGCCGTCCACCGACCGCATCCAGATGCCGCCCAAGCAGGCCTACCGTCGCCGGGGCGGAGCCGGCGCCTACGAGTATTACGTTCAGGTCCTCGGACACGAGCACATGCACGCGACCGGATCGAAGTCCAGGATCGGGCGCGACATGACCGGGTCCTTCGGCTCGGTGAAGTACGCCCAGGAGGAACTGGTCGCAGAGCTCGGCACCTCCTTCCTGTGCGCCCGCTTCGGGCTGCCTGCCGTGCTCCTCGAGCACTCCGCGGCCTACGTCAAATCCTGGATGGGTGCCATGTCCGACAAGAAGCAACGCAAGGCGTTCTTCCGGGCGGTCCGGGAGGCGGAGAAGGCCGTGTCGCTCATCCTAGTCCAGGCGGACGCTTAGGCGCGCACCCGCGCGGGTAAGCGAACCGGAAGCCTCAACGAACAGGAACTGGGACGCAACGTCCCCGGCCGCCGGTGCTCGAAATCCTGAACCCACACGGCGGATGATGGAGGCTTAAATCCGACGGAGTTCACCCATGGCCATCCTCCACGTCATCGCATCAAAGCTATCGGTCTTGGCCGACCGCGACCGCAACTTCGGAATCGCTGTCGGAAGGGCCTTGGGTGCGTCCTGGATGCTGTTTCTCGTAACCATTGTAACGGTCGCGGTCACCCTGCTGGTCATGGACCGCCAATATCTCAAGGAGCGGTACAATCTTGTGTTCAGGCACTACGTCGAACAGACGGTGGCCGCCGCAAACGCACGCACCTTGGAAGCGACGGCCAACGCGCTGTCCATTCACGGCGCCGCTCCTTCTCAATCAAGCTCAGTGGGCAGGGAAGCGGTGGATCCAGACAAGCCGGCCGCAGTCACGACGATCGCACTCCGGCGGTGGGACAAGGTCGGTTCCGCACTGCTGCCGGCCTTGGAACAGGACCCCATCCACGTCGATGCCACCGCCGATGGCGCCCACATCACCGCCGGCCCTTTCGATCCCGAGGCCTGCGTGCGGACGCTCGCGCACTTCTCCCCCGCGTTCTCCTCCCTTGTCGCCATCTCGGCGTCGAAAGCGATTCCCGCCGACGGAGAATGGGCGGTGCCGGCGATGATGGCCCCTCCCGCAATGTCGGCCGCCTGCGCGGCAGACATCAACTACATCCACGCAGCCGTGGACGCACGATAGCCGCATCGAAGCCAGCTCACGAGGCGTCCGAGTGCTGGGGACGTCGGACGGCGCGCGGCCACGCAGGCAATCAGCCGCGCGGGAGCGCGGCAGCGCGCTTTAACGCAGGTGCCGGTATCAGCTCGGCAAGCTGCCGCCGGCCGGGAATGATGCAACCCCGGTCCCTACCCGCTTCAGGGCAGCATCGAGCGCCTGCAGCTGGGCCGAGGTCAGAAGAAGGCCGTCGACCTTGTGCAGCGCGCCGCAACGGAAGACCCGCCGGCCGGTGCGACGCAGGCGCAGCACCGCGTCGTAGAGATCCCCGTCCTCCGGTCGCGCCGTGACCGGCTTCCGGCGGGACACCCGGCCGGGAGGATCGAACCCGAAGGCCAGCTGCGCGCTTCGCGACGGCTTGCGGCGCGGCGTAGGGGGCGGATGCGCCGCAGCCATGGGAGAGGCCGGGGCTGTTGCCGTCAGCGTCGGCGCCGGAGCCGCATAGGCGACACGCCCCTCCAGTTCCGCGACGATACGGGCGACCCGGGGAGCATGCCGCTGGTCCGTGAGGATCGATCGGACATAGTCCTCCTGGGCCAGGGTGAGCATGCCGGCGGCGGCATCCTTGGCGATGTCCAGCATGGCGTCCGTATGGGTCCGCAGGATCAGGTCTCCGGCCCTGTGCAGCTCCGCAACACGCAGGAGCGCTCTCCGGGTAAGGTCATCGCGCGAGGACGCGAGCTTCATCGAGAGATGCAGGTTCGACGCCAACAGGCCGCTCCCTTCACTGACTGCGGTGAGCCGGCTCAATTGTACCGGATCGGATCGGGATTTGGCAGGTTCCGTGGACGTCAGGCCGCAGCAGGCAGCACACATGATCAACCGGGAAGAGGCGGCGATGTGCAGCCGCAATCCGGGCGCCTCCGCCGCATCCGCGCGCCGGTGCTCGAAATCCTGTACCGCCGCGGCGGATGATGGGACGTCATCCCACGACAAGAGGAACCGGACCATGGCCAACACGCCTACCGATCATCATTGGACCGCGAAGGCCCGTGCCATCTCCGAGTTGCCCGAAGCCGAACGGCGCCAGGCCCTTGATGCCTGCCCCGACCTCGAACGCCAGGTTGGGGAAGTCCACGGCGCTGCACGACTCGCTGATCGACCTTTCGAAGAGTCAGGACGACCGCATCACCATCGTTTCCTGCGACGATCCGCCGGAGGCGCAACAGCCGTGAGGACCGTCTCCCCCGCCGCGGTCGCGGCCAGCGAAGCCGGCCTGTTCGTCGTGCCGGGCCCGCACGCGGACACGGCACGCAAGCTCGCCGTCATCGGTGACGTCGCCGGCGCCCTGCCCCCCGGCCGCGCAGCCTGGAACCTGCTGAACGGTCTGCCGTCATTTGCAACGGCAGGCCGCCCAGATTGGCGGCCGCAGGACTTCGCCGATCACGCGGTGGCGCTGTGCCGGCCCCTGGTGTTCATGGAGGTGATCACCCCGGCCCAAGCGGCCGCCGCGTGCGTCATAGCGACCGTCACCACCGTCGTGGCCAGCCTCCACTGTCTGCCAGGCGAGGATAGCGTACGCGCGCGGCTCGCCGACCTGGACTGCGGTGCCGGCGACCTCGCCGTGCTCCGGGGGATCCTCGTGCCGGCCGCGGCACCGGCCGAAACGGCGGACTGTCCGCCGTGAAGAACATTCCGGCCCACGCCATCAGACTGGCGATCCTGCCGGTCCCCTCGGGGGCCATCGTCGGCATCCCAGCCGGCAACTGATCGGCATAAGGAAAACGCCTATGCTCACTGTGGCCAAATACTACGCTGCGTCATTGTTCCTGATTGCCATCTACTACATTGCAGCGATAACCGCACCGAACGGGGCCGATACGTTCCGTGCAGCCTTGCCGATCTCCGACTTCGGGATGCTGGACTACAACGCGCTGAGGCCCCTCCTCTACGCCTGGACGATGCTCGGCGGCGTCGGAGCCCTCCTGGGACTGGCCGGCCGCATGATGTTCCCCATCGTCGTACCGGTGATTATGAAGAAACATGACAGGACTCTGGGTAGTGTCTCAGTTCGAACCCCGACCTTCGGGCAGTCCCCTTTCCGGGTTCTCCGCCCAGGTGAGCAGAGCATCGAGTGCTGGACACAGGGCCTGTCCCCAGTTGGTCAGGCCGTATTCAACCTTCGGCGGCACTTGGTGATGGACGATGCGGCGCACGATGCCATCACCTTCCATCTGCCGAAGTTGCTGGATCAGCATCTTTTGCGAGATGCCTGGGATGGCTCGCTCCAAGTCGGAGAAACGCAAGAGCTTGCCGCCGAAAAGATGAAACAGGATCACGAGCTTCCATCGACCTTCCAGCATCTTGAAGGCCTGCTGCACGCCGTCCGCCGCTGATCCGGCCGTGTATCCATCCTTACTCAAAATTATGTAACTTACTTTTTCGTACGTTGTTGTG
>JAEYOB010000031.1 GCA_023412175.1 Pseudomonadota bacterium
CTTCTACGGCGATCCCGAAGCGCGTCTCCAGGTAGGAGACGAGCATTATGAAGCCGGTGGAATCGATCAGCCCGCTGTCGAACAGCGATGTCGAGGTGCCGACGGACGGCCCGAGCATCAGGGTTTCCGCGAGGTGACGCCGGATGTCCTCCGCCACGCTGTGATCTGACGACTGCTGACAGTGCACGGCGGAAACTCCCTGGATTGTGCGTGGCCATGGTAGCAGCGCCCCTGCCGCCGTCCGATTCGCCCTTACGGCGGTGAGGCCGGCGTCGCCGGCTCCGCATTTGGGAGGACCCCGCCGCTGTTCGCTAAGCCCTCTTGCTGGGGCGGCGCGCCGATATTCCCTGCTCGGAGCGCACCGGTTCTGGAGGATACTCGGAGTCTTCCTATAGGCGAAATCGTCGGACAGGATGGATATGTCCCTTGGCGGCGAAGCGCTGGCGTGTGTCATGGGCGGCATGGACCTCGTGCGGCCTCTGGGGCTGGCTGGCGTGCGTTGCGCGGTGGTGGCGCCGCCGGGCAGCCCGACCGCCTACTCGCGCTTCACCCGCGCAATCATTCCCGAACCCGTCGGGCAAGACGAGGAGGAGCTTGTCGACGCGCTGCTCCGCTTCGCGGTGGCACAGCCGGTGCGGCCCGTCCTGTATTACGAGGAGGATGGGCAGCTTCTGCTCATCTCCCGTCACCGCGAACGCCTGTCCGCGGCGTTCCGTTTCGTGATCGCCGATGCGGAACTGGTCGGGACGCTGGTGGACAAGGCCCGCTTCCGGGACCTTGCCGAGCGCCTCGGCCTGCCGGTGCCGCGGACGCGGCGGCTCCACCCGGCAGCGGGCTCGGCGCCGCCAGACCTCGACCTGCGCTTTCCCCTGGTGATCAAGCCGCTGGCCCGCGGTGCCTCGTGGTTCCGCATCGAGCCTGCCGGCAAGGCCATCCAGGTCGATGGTCGGGAGGAACTGCGCGCCCTGTGGCCGCGCCTCGTCGCGGAGGGCATCGAGTTGCTGGCTCAGGAGTTGATTCCCGGCCCGGAGACGCGCATCGAAAGCTACCATGTCTACGTGGACGGTTCCGGCGGCATTGCCGGCGAGTTTACCGGACGCAAGATCCGCACCTATCCGCAGGCGTTCGGGCACAGCACCGCGCTGACCATCACGGACGCACGGGACGTGGCGGACCTGGGCCGCGCCCTGGTGCGGCGCCTGGACCTGCGCGGGGTCGCCAAGTTCGACTTCAAGCGGGCGCCGGACGGTACGCTTCACCTGCTGGAGGTCAATCCGCGCTTCAACCTCTGGCACCATCTCGGCGCCATCGCCGGGGTGAACCTGCCGGCGCTGGTCTATGCCGACATGGTCGGGCGACCGCGGCCGCCGACGACGGCGGCCCGCGTCGGCACCAACTGGTGCCGCCTGGCCGGCGACCTGTCCGCCGCCCGTGCCGGCGGCGTGCCGCTGGGAGCGTGGCTCCTGTGGGTCATGCGCTGCGAGGCGAAGCAGGCCGTCGCCTGGGACGATCCGATGCCGGTTCTGGGCGCCGCGTTGAGCAGGTTGACGGCTCGGCGTCATACGGCCGGGGCATGGATGCTTCCCTGAAGCGCCGCGCGCCGTGCTTCCGGTATCACATGGGCAGGAGCACCAGCTCGCTGTAGAGGTTGTCGATCCGCCCGGGTTGCAGCCGGAGCGAGCGGACCATGGCGACGCCGGTGAGGCGGATGCCCCGCGGCGGAGCGGTGCCGAACAGCCGGCTGTCTGCCGAGACGGCCAGCGTGCGTTGCCGGGCGGCCAGCGTCCAGGCCACCGCGTCGATGCACCGGGTCAGGACATCCGGGGCGCTGGCGAACAGGATCTCCGACAGCGGCACGACGCGGCGCAGGGTGCGCCGCTTTGCCAGCAGCAGGCAATGCCGGCCATCCCGCTGCAACAGCACGGGAAGGCAACCGTACGGAAGATGATCGTCGAGGATCCGGCGCAGCGGCGGATCGAGCGCGGGGCGGATCCGCCCGGCATCGCAGGTGATCGCCGGCCGGCCATGAACCAGGCTGGCCGCGTTGAGCAGGGGAGGGATGATCAGCCGGGCCGGGTCGAGCGGCGTGAAGCCGGCCTTCTCCAGCAGATGTCGCACCGACAGGCGCGGCGACAGGTCGGTCACCGTGCAGCCGGGGAGCCGGGCCGCGGCCATCACCAGGAACGGCGCCATGGCGCGGTGATCCGGGTCCACGCACATGGTGGTGAGATTGCAGAAGCGCTCGGGCCGGCCGTCGATCTCGCGCTCAGCATGGATTGCCCCCAAGAAGCCGACGATCCGGCCGTTCTGGTCCAGCACCCAGCCAAGATTGGGCTTCTCGCCCCAGCCATAGTCGAACAGGCGCTGCCAGGCGGCGCGGTCGATGCGGGTGCCGAAATGCCGTTCGATGAGGGGAAGGATCGCCGGGATGTCGTCCCGCACGGCGGGCCGCACGCGGGCCGGCGGCGGACGCGGTGGGGCCGGATCGTCGCGCATGGCGGCTCAGCCCGCGGCGCCGGGAGGCGTGGCGAACACCGCGTCGCGCAGATGGGGCC
>JAEYOB010000046.1 GCA_023412175.1 Pseudomonadota bacterium
GGCAACGGCGGCGAGCACGTCGGCCTGACCAGCCACACGATCCGCGTCGACCTCGACAAGATCGACCGGCTGGTCAACATGGTCGGCGAGATGGTCATCACCCAGGCGATGATCGCCGAGCACGTCCGCGAGCTTCCCCCCGGCGAGTTCCAGGAGCTGCTGGAGGGCCTGGAGCAGCTGGCGCAGCACACCCGCGAGCTGCGCGAGAGCGTCATGTCGATCCGCGCCCAGCCGGTGTCCAGCGTGTTCAGCCGCATGCCGCGGCTGGTGCGCGAGCTGGCGACGGAGACCGGCAAGGAGGTGACGCTGGTGACCTCCGGCGAGACCACCGAAGTGGACAAGACGGTGGTGGAGAACCTCGTCGATCCGCTGACCCACATGATCCGCAACTCCATCGACCACGGGCTGGAGACGCCGGAGGAGCGCGAGCGCGTCGGCAAGCCGCGCGCAGGCACCGTGCACCTGTCGGCACAGCACCGCTCGGGCCGCATCGTCATCGAGGTGGCGGACAACGGCCGCGGCATCAACCGCGCCCGCGTGCTGTCCAAGGCCATCGAGAAGGGGCTGGTGCCGACCGGCGCCAACATGTCGGACGAGGAGATCGACAACCTGATCTTCCTGCCCGGCTTCTCCACCGCGGACAAGGTGTCCAACATCTCTGGCCGCGGCGTCGGCATGGACGTGGTGCGGCGGAACATCTCCAGCTTGGGCGGGCGCATCGGCGTCTACTCGACGCCGGGCGAGGGCTCGCGCTTCGTGCTGTCGCTGCCGCTGACGCTGGCCGTGCTCGACGGCATGGTGATCTCGGTCGGCGAGGAGCGCTTCGTGCTGCCGCTCACCAACATCGTCGAGAGCCTGCGGCCAAAGCCCGCGGACCTGCACGGGCTGGTCGGCAAGTGCGATGTGATGATGGCGCGCGGCGAGTATGTGCGGCTCGTCCACCTGCACCAGCTGTTCGGCATCCCCGACGCCGTCACCGACGCCACCAGGGCGCTGGTGGTGCTGGTGGAGACCGAGGACGGCTCGCGCCTCGGCCTCGTGGTGGACGAGGTGCTGGGCCAGCAGCAGGTGGTCATCAAGAGCCTTGAGGCCAACTTCCGCCGCCTCGACGGCGTGGCGGCGGCCACCATCCTGGGCGACGGCCGCGTCGCCCTGATCCTCGACGTGGCGGGCTTGCGCGAGATGAGCAAGCACGTCGAATCCTCCGGGAGCAGCCGGCCGGTGGCCGCACTGCCCGCCCCCGAACTCGCAACGGTTTGAGGCCCAGCATGAGCACTTCGACCGCGCTCGCCCCCGTCGGCGCCGCCCGTACCGATGCCGTCGTCGCCACCGCGCACGACGAGCAGTACGTCACCTTCACGGTCGGCTCGGAAGAGTACGGCGTCAACATCCTGGCGGTGCGGGAGATCCGCGGCTGGACGCAGGAAAGCCGGCTGCCGAACCTGCCGGACTTCGTGCGGGGCGTCATCAACCTGCGCGGCATCATCATCCCGATCTTCGACCTGCGCGCCCGCTTCGGCGGCGGCCCGACCGAGGTGACGCCGCGCCACGTGGTGGTGGTGATCCAGGTCGGCGAGCGCACGCGCGGCATCCTGGTGGACGCCATCTCCGACATCCTCGCCATCGGCGCGGCCGAGATCAAGCCGCCCCCGGACGTGGACGCCGGCCTGATCGACGCCGAGTACCTCAGCGGCCTCTACACCGCCGACAGCCGCATGGTGACGCTGCTCAACGTCGAGCACCTGTTCGCCGTCGAGGCCACCGACGCCGAGCCGGCCGCCATGAAGGCGCTGGAGGCGCACGTCTAGGCAAAGGGCAGGATCCCTTTCCCTTCCCCTCGAAAGAGGAGGCGGGCAACCCCGGACAGAAGGTGACGGCATGGCGCGCGGGGGCGGCTGGTTCGTTTCGAGCATCGGTATCGCGCGGGGACGGCGGCCCCTCTCCGGGCTTCGCCCGCCGCCGGCCCTCGTCCGGGCCGCGGGCATGCCCTCCCCTACCGCGGCGCCCGGCCGCCATGACGTGCACCCAAGAGCGCCACCGCAACGGCCCGCCGCGAGTTCGCGTTCGAACGGCGGCACTACGACATCATCGCCCGCATGATCCACCGGCTCGCCGGCATCAGCCTGGCGCCGCACAAGGTGGAGATGGTCTATTCGCGCCTCGCCCGGCGGCTGCGCGACCTGCACCTGAGCGACTTCGACAGCTACTGCGAGTTGCTGGAGAGCGAACAGGGCACCCGCGAGGTCAATTTCCTGGTCAACGCGCTGACCACCAACCTGACCAGCTTCTTCCGGGAAGCGCACCATTTCGACCATTTGCGCGACACCGTGCTGCCGGAGGTGCGCGCCCGCCGGGGGCACGATTCCCACCCGCGCCTGCGCATCTGGTCGGCCGGCTGCTCCTCGGGGCCGGAGCCCTACACCATCGCCATGGTGCTGGCCTCGTCCATGCCGGACCTGAAGCGCTGGGACGCCCGCATCCTCGCCACCGACATCGACACCAACATGGTCGAGACGGCGAAGCGCGGCGCCTACGCGGCGGACTCCGCCAACAGCATCCCGGCATCCCTGCGCGAACGCTTCACCCGCCGCATCCGCGACGACGACGGCGAGACAAGGGTCGTGATGGAGGACGAGCTGAAGCGGCTCATCACCTTCAAGCCGCTCAACCTGCTGGAACCCTGGCCGATGAAGGGGCCGTTCGACGCGATCTTCTGCCGCAACGTGCTGATCTATTTCGACCGGGCCGGGCGCACCCAGGTGATCGAGAGCTTCGCCCGCATGCTCGCCCCGGAGGGCTGCCTCTACCTCGGCCATTCGGAAAGCCTGTACGGCGTGTCGGACCGCTTCCGCCAGGGCGGGCCGACCATCTACCGGAGGCTCTGAGGCATGGCCATCGACGCGGGCCGCCGCTCGGCCGAGAGGCGCCACGGCGGCAGCTACTACAACCCGCAGTTCCGCGCCCAGACGCTGAAGGTCTTCCTGGGCCACCATTTGGTCAGCGACAAGCCGGACGTGATGATGGTGACCACGCTGGGCTCCTGCGTGGCGGCCTGCGTGTGCGACCCCGAAGCGGCGGTCGGCGGCATGAACCATTTCCTGCTGCCCGACGTGCCGGAATCCGAGATCGACCACGCCGGCGCCGGCGCACGCTACGGCAGCGTCGCCATGGAGCGCCTGATCAACGAGATCCTGGCGCGCGGCGGCAGGCGGTCGCGGCTGGAGGTCAAGCTGTTCGGCGGCGCGCGGGTGATCGAGTCCAGCCTGGACGTCGGCCGCAAGAACGCGGCCTTCGCCCTGGACTATGTGCGCCGCGAGGGGTTGAAGCTGGTCGGGCAGGACTTCGGCGGCGGCTCGGCCCGCCGGGTGCACTACTTCCCGCACACCGGGCGAGCCATGCGCAAGCTCTTGCGTCCGGAGGCGCTGTCCGACACGATCAACCAGGAATTGCACTTCATGTCCTCCCTGCGGCAGCAACCGATCGAGGGCGACGTGGAACTGTTCACGGAGGACTAGGCGTCATGGCGAGGCCGATCCGCGTCGTGGTGGTCGACGACAGCAGCCTGATGCGCGAGATGCTCACCGCGATCCTGGGATCCGAACCGGGCATCGAGGTGGCGGGGGCCGCGCGCGACCCCTACGAGGCGCGCGAACTGATCAAGGCGACCAACCCCGACGTCATCACGCTGGACGTCGAGATGCCGCGCATGGACGGCCTGTCCTTTCTGGAAAAGATCATGACGCTGCGCCCGACGCCGGTGATCATGGTCTCCAGCCTGACCCGCGAGGGCTCGGACGCCGCGGTGCGGGCGCTGGAACTGGGCGCGGTGGACTGCGTCGCCAAGCCGGCCGGCGCGGAAGGGCACGGGTTCGAGGCCATGGCGGCGGAACTGGTCGCCAAGATCCGCATGGCGTCCACCGCTCGGCTCACCATGCGCCGGCCGCCCGCCACCGCGCACACGCTGCCGACGCCGCGGCGCGCCGGATCCGGCACCCGCTTCATCGCCATCGGCGCCTCCACCGGCGGGGTCGAGCGCATCCGCGACGTGCTCTCCGTCATGCCCGTGGACTGCCCGCCCATCGTCATCACCCAGCACATGGGCCCCAACTACATGCCGAGCTTCGCCGCCCGGCTCGACAAGCAGACGCCGCCCAGCGTGCGCCTCGCCACCCACGGCGCCCGGCTGGCGCAGGGCGTGGTCTACATCGCGCCCGGCGACCGCCATCTGGCGGTGGTCAAGGATTCCCAGGGCTTCCACTGCCGGATCGAGGATACGCCGCTGGTCAGCGGGCACCGCCCGTCGGTGGACGTGCTGTTCCAGTCCGTGGCGGCGTGCGCCGGGCCGAACGCGGTGGGTGTGATCTTAAGCGGCATGGGCCGCGACGGGGCTGCGGGAATGCTCGCCATGCGCGAGGCCGGGGCCTATACCATTGGTGAGACGGAATCCAGTTGCGTGGTGTATGGAATGCCGCGCGCGGCGCGGGAGGCCGGCGCGGTGGCGGTGGAGCTGCCGCTGGCGCAGATCCCGGCCGAGATGCTGCGCGCGTTCGACGCCATCGGCGACCGCGCACGGACGACTTGAGGAGCAGGACATGGCTTTCGATTGGCGCGCGCAACCCGCGCTGGACGCGGTGCCCGACATGGCTGCGGCGCCGGCGGCGCACGACCCATCCTCCGCACCCTCCCGCGTCGCCGTGGATGTCGACCTGCTGGCGACGTGGCTGGGCTTCGCCGACGTGCAGCGCCGGACGTTGGAAGCCATCCAGGGCGAGCTGACGCGCACCTCCGACCATGTGGAGGACGCCACCCTCGACCTGTCGCACCGCTTCCGCGAACTGGCCGAAAAGGCGCTGGAACAGTCCGCCCGCGTCGAGCAGATCGTCGCCATGGCCGGCTCGGTGGAGATCGACGGCGAGCGCCTGCCGATGGACCAGATGGTCATCGGCATGCAGGAGATGATCGCCGACATGATCGCGAACATCGTCCAGCTCTCCAAGCGCGCCATGAGCATGGTCTACCTGCTGGACGACGTGCAGAAGGACGTCTCCGAGCTGGAGAAGTCGATCGCCGACATCGATTCCATCAACCGCCAGACCAACTTCCTGGCCTTGAACGCCACCATCGAGGCGAGCCGCGCCGGCGAGGCCGGCCGAACCTTCGCCGTGGTGGCGCAGGAGGTGCGGCACCTGTCGCGCACCACCTCGGAACTGGCCGACCGCATGCGCTCCAAGGTGGGGGCGGTGGTCACCGGCGTGCGCAACGGGCACGACATCCTGCGCGCCATCGCCGACACCGACATGTCGCCGCAGATGCTCGCCAAGGAGCGCGTCGACAAGACCATGGAAAGCCTGGTCGATCAGACCGAGCACTTCCAGGCCGTGCTGGAGACCGCGGCCGGCGTGTCCACCGACATGTCGGCCACCATCGGCCGTATGGTCACCGGCATGCAGTTCCAGGACCTGACCAAGCAGCGCCTGGAGGCGGTGGGCGACAGCCTGACCGTGATGGCGGCCGGCCTGGAGGAGTTGGAGGACCGTACCCGCGGCAGCCTGCCCGCGGGCACCGACATCCCGATCCCGCAGGCGTGGCTCGACCACCTGCTCGACCGCTTCCGGTTGAGCGACATGCGCCAGCGGTTCGTGCGGAAGCTGCTGATGGAGGGAACGGCGCTCGACCTGCACGGCGCGCTTGACGTGGATGCGGGGCAAGACGACAGTTCGGGCGGCGATATCGAGCTGTTCTGAGCACGCGGCCCACAGGCGGACCGGCACCAAAACCCAATGGGGGACTACGGATCGATGGATTACGGTATCGACGTCAAGGAGCAGGAGGCGGTGGTCCAGTTAAGGGGCCGCCTTACCTTCAACGATCACGCCAAACTGCGCGCGCTGATCCGCGAAATGCTCCAGAACAAGGCCAAACGCCAGGTCCTCGACCTCAGCGCGCTGGAGTTCGTCGATTCGGCGGGCATCGGCATGCTGCTCATCGCCCGCGAGGAGATGGCCAACGTCGACAAGGAACTCGTGCTGCGCGCCGCCACCGGCCAGGTCAAGCGCGTGCTGACCGTCGCCCAGCTCAACAAGATCGTCGCCATCGAGGAATAAGCCCGTTGGCCATGGCGTTCCATCCCGTCGTCGCCCTGCATGGCCTGGGCGTCCCTCCCGAGCGCGTGCGGCGGCTGACCGCTCTCCTCGGCCTGCCGGTGGTCGAACCGCCGGCCGGCGACCGCGTGGTCATGCTGCTGGACGATGCCGAGGCCGCCGGGGATCCCGCCCACTGGGAGCGGCCGTTCGCCGCGTGGATCGAGACCTCGCCGCTGGACGACGACGCCATCGC
>JAEYOB010000124.1 GCA_023412175.1 Pseudomonadota bacterium
GGGCTTCGCCGCGCTCAGCCTGTTGCAGTCGAGCCGCTCGGCCATCGTCGGGGTGAGCATCGGGCTGGTGGCCTACGCGCTGGCCTCCCGCTGGGCGTCGGCGACGCGGCGGATCCTGGCGTGCGCGCTGGTGGCGGCCTTCGCCGGGGCCATTCCGGCCGCCTACCTGTTCGACCGCGTGCTGGACCTGGACGGCGCGTCCTGGCTGTTCCCCTCGGCCCGCCACCGGGTGGAGATCTGGTGGCGCGCGGCGGAGCGCGGGCTGGAGACGCCGCTGCTCGGCCAGGGCATCGACGCGTCGCGGGCGTTGCAGCCGCTGGGTGAGACCTCGCGGTTCGAGACGCTGACCGATAGCCTGCTGCCGCTGCACCCGCACAACGCCTTTCTTCAGGTGTGGCTGGAGCTGGGCGCCGCGGGCGCGGCGCTGGCGCTGGCCGTGGCGCTGCTGGTGCTGGCCGGCACGCGGCGGCTGGAGCGGGGAGACCAGCCCTACGCGCTGGCCTCCTTCACCGCGGCGCTGGCCATGGTGTCCACCGCGTACGGCATCTGGCAGGCGTGGTGGATGGCCGGGCTGCTGGCCGCCGGGCTGATGGTGGCGCTGGCCGCCCGCGTGCCGCGGAGGATGCAGTGAGCGGCGGCAACATTCTGATCATCAAGCTCGGCGCGTTCGGCGACTTCTTCCTGGCGCAAACCGCGTTCGAGGCGATCCGCCACCACCATGCCGGCGACCGGCTGACTCTGCTGACCATCCCGCAGCTCGCCCCGCTCGCCCGCATGAGCGGCCGGTTCGACGCCGTTTGGGAGGATCCGCGCGGACGCTCCCCGTCCGCCTACCTGAAGGTTCGCCGCATGCTGCGCGGCGGGCGGTTCGACCGGGTCTACGATTTGCAGGGCACGGGGCGCACCGACCGCTACCACTGGCTGCTGTTCCCCGGCCCCTGGCCGGAATGGTCGGGCACGGCGCGCTTCGCCTCGCACAATGATTCCTACCCGAAGCGCCGCAAGGTGCCGGTGCTGGACCGCTACGCCCGGCAACTGCGGCCCTTCGGCATCGAGCTGGCGCCGCATCCCGACCTGTCCTGGCTGGAGGCCGACGTCGGCCGGTACGGGCTTGAGGGCGACTATGCGCTGCTGATCCCCGGCTCCTCGGCCGGGCGGCCGGACAAGCGCTGGCCGCGCTATCCCGAGTTGGCGCGGGCGCTGGCGGCGCGCGGCGTGCGTCCGGTGGTGCTGGGCACCGCCATCGAGAAGGATCTGGCCGCCGCCATCACCGCCGCCTGCCCGGAGGCCCTCGACCTCACCGACCGCACGGGCATCGCCGAGATCGGCGCGCTGGCTCGTCGGGCCTGGGTGTCGGTGGGCAACGACACCGGGCCGACGCACCTCGTGGCCGCGGTGGGCGGGCCGACGGTGGTGCTGTTCTCCGACGCCTCGAATCCGATCCACGCCAGCGGGCGGCGCGTGCTGCTGCACCACCGCCCCGGCTTCGACGCCATGGACGTGGACGGCGTGCTGGACGCCATCGGGCGGGCGCGCACCCAACCCTGAAGGGCTCAGTCGAAATCGGTGCAGGCCGGCTGGTCGATGCGCCCGACGCCCCACTGGTCGAAGCGGCGCCTGTACTCGGCGGTCACCTCGGCGATGGCCCGCAACTCCTCGGCGCGACCGTGGTGCGCGATGACCGCCACCCTGGTGCGCTCGGACGCCGCCGTCCCGTCCGGCTCGCGGTAAAGGCCGAGCCCTTCCGTCACCGTCAGCCCCGGCAGCCGCGGCACGGCGGTGTCGGCGAGGAAGCCGCGCCATTCCGCCTCGCCGACGTCGGGAGCGCCGCGGCGCGCGGTGCCGAAATACAGCGTGGTCGCGGTGCCGGGCGCGAGCCCGTCCGGACACGCGCCGGCACACCCCGACAGCGCCAGCAGACACAGAGCGATGCCCGCCTGCGCGGATGACCGGTTCGCCACGGCACGCCCCCTTTGCACTCCCGCGATGCGCCCATGGGTAGCACCGGCCGGACTGTCCCGGCAACGCGCGGCAACGAAAGCTCCAATGCGGTGCCCCGCCCGGCCAAGGGCAATCCCTATCCAGGATTTGTGATGTCTATGACTTGGCGCGATGCAACCTGGGCACTACTTCGGCGTTGAAGGCGGGAACCCGTTCGCGACCCGCCGGATGTCCGATGGGGGTGCCGAGCGGTTCGGCAGTTGGGAGGAGTCGATGCAGGACGACCGTGAAGAACGTATCCGCCAACGCGCTCACGAAATCTGGGAGCGTGAGGGACGACCGGAAGGCAAGCACGACGAGCACTGGGTTCGCGCAACCGAAGAGATCGACGCCGAATCCGCCGGCAAGGGCGCGAAGGGCAAGACCGGCAAGGGTGGCGCGGCAAAGCGCGTCAGCAAGGCCGAAACGGGCAAGGCTGAAACAGGCAAGGACGAGACGGGCGCGTCCGGGAAGGGCAAGACGGGAGCCGGCAAGGCCGGCGCCAGGACGGCGAAGGGGAACGGTTCGACCTCGAAAGGCTCGGCCCGTGCAAAGACCGCGGCTGGCGGCACCACGCGGGCGGCGGCCGAGAACCTGTCGGCGGTGGCCGGCGGCCGCTCCGAGAAGGCCGGAGGCAAGACCCGCAAGACCGGCACCGAGGCCGCCGCCACGGCGCCGCCCGGCGCCACCGCCCGCGGGCGCACGGCACGCGCCGCCAAGAAGGACGCCACCGGCTGAGCCCCACCCCCGCTCCTCCTTCCCTACCCCGCCTCGCGCGCCGATGCCGGCGGGCGGGGAACGGATCCGATGGAGCACCGTCCAGACATGCTGTCCGAGACGCTCCGGCGATCACGCCGTTACACCGCTTCGATGCTCCTGGCGGTGCGGCGGCGGGATAGGTTGTCGCGCACAAGGCGCAGGGCATCGGTCAGCACCGCCACCTGTTCCGGCTCCAGGCCGGCCAAGGCCTCGGCATAAAGGTCCGCGGCGATGACGCGCGCCTGCTCCATCACCTGGGATGCCTTCGCGCTCATGTGGAGGCAACGCGCATGGCGGTCGCCTGGGGCGGGCCGGCGTTCGAGCCAGCCGGCCTCCTCCATGCGGTCGATCTGCCGGCACAGCGTGATCGGCTCGATCTCCAGGAGGTCGGCCATGGCGGTCTGGTCGATGCCCTCGTTGCGGTGGAGGTGCTTCAGCACGTCCCATTGCGGGCGGGTCAGTCCGAACACGCGGGCGCGCTGATCGAACCTTCGCCGCAGCAGGCGCGAACTGTCACTTAACAGCGCACCGAGGCTGTCGGATGGATTGGAAAGACGGTCGGGCATGGAAGGAGCATGGTTGAATCTCTAGTGGCCCAACGGACTTAGTTAGTACACTTATGATGGTCAAGCCGCATCCCCCTTGCGCGCGGCGCGGCAGGGTTGCGGCGGCAGCGAATCTCCGCGCTTGGAATCTTTGCCCTCGGATTGCTAGTCTTGCGGCCCATTTTGTTGCCAGCATGACCCGATCGTCTTTCCGAGGTGAACCCGATGCCGCATTACCGCTCCCGCACGTCCACGCACGGCCGTAACATGGCCGGTGCCCGCGGCCTCTGGCGCGCCACCGGCATGAAAGACGGCGACTTCGGCAAGCCGATCATCGCCATCGCCAACTCCTTCACCCAGTTCGTTCCCGGCCACGTCCACCTGAAGGACCTCGGCCAGCTGGTGGCGCGCGAGATCGAGAAGGCCGGCGGCGTCGCCAAGGAATTCAACACCATCGCCATCGACGACGGCATCGCCATGGGCCATGACGGCATGCTGTACAGCCTGCCCTCGCGCGAGCTGATCGCCGACGCGGTGGAGTACATGGCGAACGGCCACTGCGCCGACGCGCTGGTCTGCATCTCCAACTGCGACAAGATCACGCCGGGCATGCTGATGGCCGCGATGCGGCTGAACATCCCGGCGGTGTTCGTCTCCGGCGGGCCGATGGAGGCCGGCAAGGTCAACTGGCGCGGCAAGACCAAGGCCGTGGACCTCATCGACGCCATGGTCGCCGCCGCCGACCCGACCGTGTCGGACGAGGAGGCGATGGAGATGGAGCGCAACTCCTGCCCGACCTGCGGCTCCTGCTCGGGCATGTTCACCGCCAACTCGATGAACTGCCTGACCGAGGCGCTGGGCCTGTCGCTGCCCGGCAACGGCACCATCGTCGCCACCCACGCCGACCGCAAGGAGCTGTTCCTCGCCGCCGGCCGCGTCGCGGTGGAGTTGTGCAAGCGCTGGTACCAGGAGGAGGACGCCACCGCGCTGCCCCGCGGCATCGCCACCTTCGAGGCGTTCGAGAACGCCATGACGCTGGACATCGCCATGGGCGGCTCGACCAACACGGTGCTGCACCTCCTGGCCGCCGCGCAGGAAGGCGGCGTGCCCTTCACCATGGAGGACATCGACCGGCTGTCGCGCCGCGTTCCCAACGTCTGCAAGGTGGCCCCCGCGGTGTCGGACGTGCACATCGAGGACGTGCACCGCGCCGGCGGCATCATGGGCATCCTGGGCGAACTGGACCGCGCCGGCCTGCTGAACCGCACCGTCCCCACCGTGCACGCCAAGACCCTGGGCGACGCCATCGACCGGTGGGACGTCACGCGTTCCACCGACGAGGGCACACACACAATGTTCAAGGCCGCCCCCGGCGGCATCCCGACCATCGTTCCGTTCAGCCAGTCCAAGCGTTGGCCCGAGCTGGACCTGGACCGCGAGAACGGCGTCATCCGCAACGTCGAGCACGCTCACTCCAAGGACGGCGGGCTGGCCGTGCTGTTCGGCAACATCGCCGAGCGCGGCTGCATCGTGAAGACGGCGGGCGTGGACGCCTCGATCCTCAAATTCTCCGGCCCGGCTCGCGTGTTCGAGAGCCAGGACGCGGCGGTCGAGGCGATCCTCGGCGATCACGTCGTCGCCGGCGACGTGGTGGTGATCCGCTACGAGGGGCCGCGCGGCGGTCCGGGCATGCAGGAGATGCTGTACCCGACCAGCTACCTGAAGTCGAAGGGGCTGGGCAAGGCGTGCGCGCTGGTCACCGACGGGCGCTTCTCCGGCGGCACCTCCGGCCTGTCCATCGGCCACGCCTCCCCGGAGGCGGCGCAGGGGGGCGCCATCGGCCTCGTCCAGGAAGGCGACCGCATCGAGATCGACATCCCCAACCGCACCATTACCCTCGCGGTTTCGGAGGAGGAGCTGAAGCGCCGCCGCGACGCCGAGAACGCCAAGGGGGCGGCCGCCTGGAAGCCGGCGGCGCCGCGCACCCGCGTGGTCACCCCGGCCCTGCGCGCCTATGCCGCGCTGACCACCAGCGCCGACCGCGGCGCGGTGCGCGACGTCAG
>JAEYOB010000126.1 GCA_023412175.1 Pseudomonadota bacterium
GGGGCGCAGCGCCATCAGCAGCGGCACGGCGACGTCGTTGCAGATCATGGTGCTGAGCGCCACCATCTCCACCAGGATCATGCTGGTGGCCGCCGACAGGCCGCCGATGAAGGCGGCCAGCGCCAGCGACGGCCAGCCCTCGTGCAGCGGCACCGAGACGA
This sequence comes from Pseudomonadota bacterium, assembly GCA_023412175.1. Classification (GTDB taxonomy): domain Bacteria; phylum Pseudomonadota; class Alphaproteobacteria; order Azospirillales; family Azospirillaceae; genus Azospirillum. The sequence continues at coordinate 162 of JAEYOB010000126.1, forward strand.
GGAAGCTGTCGCCGTTGACGCTGCCGGCCGGGAACAGCGTCAGCCCGGCCAGCGCCACCGGCACCACGAACAGGTTGATGGCGATGAGGTAGAGCGGCAGCAGGCGCGCGGCGGTGCGCACGTCGCCGACATGGGTGTTTTCCACTACCGCCACGTGGAACTGCCGGGGCAGGCAGAGGATGGCGAGCGCCGACAGCACGCAGGCGACCCACCAGTCGGGATCGGCGAAGGCGTCGAGGCTCAGCACCTCCGCCGCCGCCGGGCTGGCCGCGGCGGCGAGCAGCCCGTCGAGGTCGCCGAAAACCGCCAGCGTGATGGCGAGGCCCACGGCGATGGCGGTCGCCAGCTTGACCACCGACTCCGCGGCGATCGCCATCATCAGGCCGCGGTGGTGTTCGTTGGCGTGGATGCTGCGCACCCCGAACAGCACGGCGAAGGCGGCCATCAGCAGGGCCACCAGCAGCGTCGTGCCGCCCGGCAGCGCGTTGAACTCCACCCCCATGGCCTTGTCGGCCAGGACCTCGAAGCTGATGGTGATGGCCTTGAGCTGCAGCGCGATGTAGGGCAGCAGCCCGACCACCGCGGTGACCGTGACCAGGGCGGCCAGCCCCTGGCTCTTGCCGTAGCGGGCGGCCAGGAAGTCGGAGATCGACGCGACGTTCTCCACCTTGGCGATGCGGACGATGCGCGCCAGCAGCGGCCAGCCCAGGCCGATCAGCAGGATCGGGCCGATGTAGATCGGCAGGAAGTCGAAGCCGTCGGTCGCGGCGCGGCCGATGGCGCCGTAGAAGGTCCAGGACGTGCAATAGACGCCCAGGCTCAGCGAGTAGAGCCAGGGGTTGCGTCCCCCTCCGGCGCTGCCGGCCGTCCGGTCGCCGTACCAGGCGATGGCGAACAGCGACGCCAGGTAGGTCAGCGAGAGGATGAGGACGAGCGAATGGTCCATGGGCCCCGCCGGGTCGGGCGTGTGCGAACGGGTATGAGGCTAGAGTATTTTGCGTTGGGCCAGAAGGGGGGGCCAGAAGGGGCGCCGGAAAAACGGGAACGGGCGGGGAGAACCCCGCCCGTCCGTCTCCGGGACTTCTGCCGAGGGCGATCAGTCTCCGGCGTAGATGTCCACGTCCTTGGTTTCGCGGACGAAGAGCATGCCGATGACCAGCGTTCCGGCGGCGATGATGATCGGGTACCAGAGGCCCGAGTAGATGTCGCCGGTGGCCGCCACGATGGCGAAGGAGGTCGTCGGCAGGAAGCCGCCGAACCAGCCGTTGCCGATGTGGTAGGGCAGCGACATGGAGGTGTAGCGGATGCGCGTCGGGAACAGCTCGACCAGCATCGCGGCGATCGGGGCGTACACCATGGTCACGTAGATGACCAGCACGGTGAGCAGGACGATCGTCATGAAGTAGTTGACTTGGCTCGGCTCGGCCTTGGGCGGGTAGCCCGCGGTCTTCAGCGCGTCGGCGACGCCCTTCTCGAAGGCCGCGCCGGCCGCCTTCGGGTCCGCCGGAGCGGCGTGGCTGCTCGGGCCGTGGCTGAGCGACACCTCGGTCTTGGCCGGGGCGGCGCCCGAGGCGTCGTAGGACGGGATGACGGTGCTGCCGACCTTGACCTGCGCGACGGTGCCGGCCGGGGCGGCCTCGTTGGAGTACGGAATGCCGCGGCGGACCAGCGCGCTCTTGGCGATGTCGCACGAACTGGTGAACTTGGACGTGCCGACCGGGTTGAACTGGAACGAGCACTCGTCGGGGTTGGCGACCACGACAACCGGCGAGGTGGCGACGGCCTGCTCCAGGGCCGGGTTGGCGTAGTGGGTGATCGCCTTGAAGATCGGGAAGTAGGTGAGGATGGAGAGCAGCAGGCCGGCCATGATGATCGGCTTGCGGCCGATGCGGTCGGACAGCGTGCCGAAGATCACGAAGAACGGCGTGCCGATCAGCAGCGCGGCGGCGATCATCAGGTTGGCCGCCTGGGCGTCCACCTTCAGCGTCTGCGTCAGGAAGAACAGCGCGTAGAACTGGCCCGTGTACCAGACCACCGCCTGGCCGGCGACGAGGCCGAACAGCGCCAGCAGCACGACCTTCAGGTTCTTCCACTGGCCGAACGACTCGGTGAGCGGCGCCTTGGAGGTTTTGCCTTCTTCCTTCATGCGCTTAAAGGCCGGCGATTCATTGAGCTTCATGCGGATCCAGACGGACACGCCGAGCAGCACGATCGACAGCAGGAACGGAATGCGCCAGCCCCACTCGTCGAAGGCTTCCGGCGACATGGAGACGCGGCAGCCCAGGATGACCAGCAGCGACAGGAACAGGCCTAGCGTCGCGGTGGTCTGGATCCACGACGTGTAGGCGCCGCGGCGGCCGTGCGGGGCGTGCTCGGCCACGTAGGTGGCGGCGCCGCCGTACTCGCCGCCCAGCGCCAGGCCCTGCGCCAGGCGCAGCACGATCAGGATGATCGGCGCGGCGATGCCGATCTGCTCGGCGGTCGGCAGCACACCGACGATGAAGGTGGAGGCGCCCATGATCACGATGGTGATCAGGAAGGTGTATTTGCGCCCGACCAGGTCGCCGAGCCGGCCGAAGACCAGCGCGCCGAAGGGGCGCACCAGGAAGCCGGCGGCGAAGGCCAGCAGGGCGAAGACGTTGCGGGTCGCCTCGTCGAAGATCGGCCGGCCATCCGCGCCGAGAACGGTGAAGAACTTGGCGGCGATGAAGATGGCCAGCGAACCGTAGAGGTAGAAATCATACCACTCGAAGACGGTCCCGAGCGAGGAGGCCAGGATCACGCGCCTCTCTTCGCGCGTCATCGGCCGCTTGGCCGCTTCTGTCCGTGGAATCGCGGATGCCATTGGTCGAACCCATTCCTGCCCTGCCGGGAGGTACGGTTCGCCGCCTCCCCCGGTTCTTGTTGATATTCCGCGCTCTTGGACACGCGGTCGGAAGCCGCCCCCGGGGCCGGTGCCCGGCCGGTGGCGGCAAGCGGAGTGTGGCCCTGCCCCCCGGGGGCACGGAATGGCCGAGACCGGCCCGGCGGCAGGGTTTGAGGTTCATCTTGTTGGCGATGCGGGATCCGCTCTGTGGGAACCGATTCGCTTCGAAACGTTATGGCAATGCCATGCCGCGCTGCAACCATGACCTTCACCAGGATGGGAGCGGCGCAGGCGCCGGTGCGGGGCGGGCGCAACGCCTGGGCC
>JAEYOB010000193.1 GCA_023412175.1 Pseudomonadota bacterium
GTGTAGATCAGCTTGTTCTGCTTGGCGTAGGCATATTCGACGTAGCCGATCGCGCCGCCGGTCTGGGCGACGTTGTTGGCGACGCCCTCATTGCCCTTGGCGCCGATGCCGACGGGCCATTCCAGCGCGGTGTTGACGCCGACCTTGTCCTTCCATTCGCCGTTGGTGGCGGCGAGATAGTTGGCGAAGTTGAAGGTCGTGCCCGAGCCGTCCGAGCGGTGCACGACGGCGATGGCCATGTCGGGCAGCTTGGCATCGGGGTTCAGCTTGGCGATGGCCGGATCGTTCCAGTTGGTGATCTTGCCCATGAAGATGTCGGCCAGCGTGGCGCCGTCGAGCACCAGGGCGCCCGGCTCGATGCCTTCGATGTTGACGACCGGCACGATGCCGCCCATCACCATAGGGAACTGCACGAGGCCGGTCGCCTCGAGGTCCTCGCCCTTCAGCGGCGCATCCGAGGCGCCGAACGTCACGGTCTTGGCCTTGATCTGCTTGATGCCGCCGCCCGAGCCGATGGACTGGTAGTTCAGGCCGATGTCGGTCTGCTTCTTGTAGGCGTCGGCCCACTTCGAATAGATCGGGTAGGGGAAGGTCGCGCCGGCGCCGGAGATGTCGGCGGCCTGGGCCGCGACGGAGGCCCCGCTTGCGGTCACGACGGCACACAGCCCGAACGCGGCGTGGCGGAGGGTCGTCTTGGTGAGGAAGGTCACGATCACAACTCCCGTTCATGGATCCGGCGCGTTGGTCACGGCGGCTCGGACGCGGCGGACCTTAGCGGCCCTCTGAGTCCGGTTTGTTGCGGTTGTGTTGCAGTTTTGTGAATTGTGCCCTGGTCCGTCCCATTCCTGTCCCATGTGCCGGAGGTCCTATGCCGCACTTTGAGCGGCGCCGAATTGGGGGTAGGATCGCTCCGTTCCGGTCCGGGGAGCCGGTGCCACGAAAGAGAGGACTGACCGTGGGTTCGGCGATTCGTTGGAAGACGCTTCTGTGCTTCGGTCTGGCTGGCCTCTGCGGCCTGGTGGGGGGCATGCAGCCGGGCGCTGCCCGCGCCGCGGCGGTGGAGGACGTGGGTCCGGAAGGGCAATGGCTGGCCGACTGCACCGTTGACCGCATGACCGACACGCGCACCTGCCGCGTGTTGATTTACCGCCAGCTCGGGGACGCGTCGGGCGCCATGCGGACTGCGGCGCTCAGCGTGGTTCCGGTCGGCAAGGACTACGGGCTGTTCCTGACCATCGACAAGGGCGTGGTGGACCGTTGCGCGCTGCGCGTCGACCGTCAGCCGCGACTCGAGACGGCCATCTCGACGATCAGCGTCTGCGTCTTCCCGAACTTCGCCGTGGACAAGGTGGCCGAGAGCTTCCGCAACGGCAGCAACGTGCTGACGCGCTTCACCTTCAAGGACGGCAGCCAGCAGGATGTCGATTTCCCCCTGAAGGGCTTCACGCAGGCCTTCGAGGAAATGGGGCGGGGCCTGAAGTCGCCGGCTCAGACCCCGTGAACCGGGCGGACGCGCGAAAGGCGGGCTGAACTCCAGGCCCCGCGTCGCGGCCGATGCCGAGGGGCGGGCTATTCTCAAGGTCCCCTCCCGATCGTTGCGCCGATCCGTTCCTATCCATCCATGCCCTCGTCCATCCATGCCTTCGCCGCTATGGCTCTGCCCTGGTTGCGGGATCTACCCTGAACCTCCTTTCACGAAAAAAGTTTCGGCGGGATGTCGATACCACCGGCGCTCGTTCGTCGTGAGGCAGGAGGCGGCGCAGCCTCCTGTCAATCAGGTGTGAATCAGTGGAGGGAAGACGATGCGTGTCATGGTTCTGGTGAAGGCGACCGAGGACAGCGAAGCGGGCGTCCTGCCCACGGCCGATCTCCTCATGGCCATGGGCAAGTACAACGAGGAACTGGCGAATGCCGGCATCCTTCTGGCCGGCGAGGGGCTGCGGCCGTCGGCGCAGGGCAAGCGCGTGTCTTTCGACGGCCCTGGCCGCACCGTCATCGACGGCCCCTTCGCCGAGACCCGCGAACTCGTCGCCGGCTTCTGGCTGTGGGAGGTTAAGGACATGGCGGAGGCGGTCGAGTGGCTGAAGCGCTGCCCCAATCCGATGCTCGGCCCGAGCGAGGTCGAGATCCGGCCGTTGTACGAGGCTGCCGACTTCGGCGACGCCTTCACGCCGGAGTTCGCCGAGCTGGAGGAGCGGATCCGCGATAAGACCGCCGGGCACTGATACGGTTCCGGTCGCCGCCGCGGCTTGCCTTGCCCTTGGATTCTCCCTTAGGCTCGGCGCGTGGCGGCGACCGATATCCATAAAGCGATCGAGACCGTCTTCCGGATCGAACAGGCCAGGCTCATCGCCAGCCTGGCCCGGATGGTGCGGGACATCGGCGTGGCCGAAGAGCTGGCGCAGGACGCGCTCGTCACCGCCCTCTCCGAATGGCCGAAGACCGGAGTCCCGGGGAACCCCGGCGCCTGGCTGATGGCCGCGGCCAAGCGCCGGGCCATCGACGGGTTTCGCCGCAACCGGATGATCGCGCGCAAGCACGCCGAGATCGGGCGCGACGTCGCGGACGAACGCGATACCGGCGTCGAGGATGTCGAGGCGGCCATCGATGACGACCTCGGCGACGAGCTGCTGGGCCTGATCTTCGCCGCCTGCCATCCGGTGCTGTCCCGCGAGGCGCGCGCGGCCCTGACCCTGCGCCTGATCGGCGGGCTGACCACGGACGAGATTGCCCGCGCCTTCCTCTCCAGCGAAGCGGCCATCGCCCAGCGCATCGTCCGGGCCAAGAAGGCGCTCGGCAAGGCCGGACTGACCTATGAGGTGCCTCGCGGCACGGAACGGAAGGAACGCCTCGCCTCGGTGCTGGAGGTCATCTACCTGATCTTCAACGAGGGCTACTCGGCCACCGCCGGCGAGGACCTGATCCGCCCGGCCCTGTGCGCCGAGGCCCGGCCCTGGGCCGCATCCTCGCCGGTGCGGCGCCCGACGAACCGGAAGTCTTCGGTCTCCTCGCGCTGATGGAAATCCAGGCATCGCGTCTGGCCGCCCGCACGGCGCCGGACGGTTCGCTGGTTCCCTTGACCGAACAGAACCGCGCCCGTTGGGATCGGCTCCTGATCCGCCGGGGGCTCGCCGCCCTGGAGCGCGCCGAGTCCCTGGGCGGCGCCGGCGGACCCTACGCCCTGCAGGCCGCGCTTGCCGCGTGCCATGCGAGGGCGCGCAGCGTGGAGGATACGGACTGGGAGCGGATGGCCACGCTCTACGACGCGCTTCGCGGGGTCATGCCGTCGCCGGTGGTCGATCTGAACCGGGCGGTGGCCTACAGCATGGCCTTCGGCCCGGAAGCCGGGCTGGCGCTCCTCGCCGCGATCGAGCAGGCCGGAACCTTGCCCAACTACGCTCCCCTGCCGGCGGCGAAGGGGGATTTCCTGTTCCGGGCGGGCCGGCTGGCTGAAGCCATGGTCCAATTCGAGCGTGCGGCGGCGCTCACCCGCAATGAGCGCGAGAAGGCCTTCCTGCTTGGGCGGGCGGTGGCCTGCGGCGGCTGACCCCGACCGGGCGGGAGCGCCTTGCCGGGCCGTGCCTAATCCTCGCCCGCCGCCGGCGCTGCCACCACCGCGCGGCGGCGCACGGTCTCGCGGTGCAGGATGTAGCAGCCGCTCGCCACCACGATGGTGGCGCCGGTCACCACGTGCCAGCTCGGCACGTCGGTCCACAGCATCCAGCCGAACAGCGCCGCCCAGACGATGGAGGCGTAGTTGAACGGCGCGATCACCGCCGCCGGCGCCAGCGTATAGGCGCGCGTCATGTACAGCTGCGCCGTCCCGCCGACCAGCCCGGTCGCGGCCAGCAGCGCGAAGCCCGGAAGGTCCGGCGTCTGCCACCCGAAGGGCAGGGTCAGCGCGCTCAAGAGCGTTGTGATCAGCGTGAAGTAGAAGACAATGGTGTTGGCGCTCTCGCTGGTGCTGAGCTGGCGGATGGCGATCATGGCGAAGGACTGCGACAGCGCCGCCCCAAGCGCCACCATCGCGCCCAGTTGCAGGATGTCCTGGCTCGGCCGGACGATCACGAGCACGCCGACGAACCCCACGGCCACCGCGCTCCAGCGGTGGATGCCGACCTTCTCGTTCAGCAGCGGCACCGACAGCGCCGTGAGGAACAGCGGCGCGGCGAAGTTCAGCGCCACCGCGTCGGCCAGCGGCAGCAGGTGGAACGACCAGAACATCAGCGTCATCGACACCAGGCCGATGCACGAACGCCAGACATGGCCCATCGGCCGCGCCGTGCGGATGCTGCCGAAGCCGCCCTGCGCCATCACCGTCGCCCACACCGGAATCAGCGCGAAGGCGTTGCGGAAGAAGGTGACCTGGGTCAGCGGGTAGTCTTCCGCGGCCACCTTGACCAGCACGTTGAGGATGGAGAAGAGGAACACGGCGATCAGCATCATCAGGATGCCGCGCGGCGCGTTGTCGACTCGCTGGACGGTGGAGGGGGCGCTGGAAGGGACGGGCATGCTGCGGATGCTAAACAATGTGCGCAAGATCACGGCATGCCGTGTCCGAATGGCCGTGTTGCAGACGGCCTGCGCGCCCTATTGCCCGAAAAGGGCTCCGAACGGCATGCGGTAGGTGAAGCCGACCACGTTGTTAGGCTCGTTGCGGCTGTCGGCCGCGGGGCCGCCGGTGATGCGGCTGTAGCCCAGCGTCACCCGCGAGCGGTTCTCGAACTGGTAGCCCAACTCAAGCTGCGAGCGGAACTCGACCGCTCCGCGGGTCTCGCGCGGCGAGTTGGTGACGTACCCCGCGCCCACGCTGGGCGTGAAGGTGAAGGAGCCAACCGGGACGTCGATCAGCACGCCGCCGCGGCTGGTCATGGTGCCGTCCGGCTGCGTGTTTCCGGCGACCCAGGGCCTCAGCGCCGCATAAGGCTCGAGGCCGGGCAGCGGGGCGGCGCCCAGCCGGTATTTCTGGTGCAGGTCGCCGATGCTCTCCGACCGGTCGGTCGGCACGGCGTTGGAGAAGGCAAGCGATCCCAGGCGTCAGTTGGGCACGCTGTCCACGGCCGACGACGCCTCATCGGCGTACGCCGGCCCGATGCCTGCAAGGCCCAGCGCGACTACGGCAATGAAGAGTCGGCAGCGTGTCACGGCACACCCCCCGGGATCCGGTGCATGGCCACAGTCTGCACCGGAAAATCTTTCCATAATGTCAATAGGGTTCCCTCCCCCATTTTTGCAAGGGGGCAATACTGCTACCCCGCCGACGCACCGGGTTTGTCATAACGGCAAAGGGCGTACCGAGTGTGGGCCACTCTTCCGATGGCGGGGGGGCCGCTTTGCTGGAGGGTGGGATGCCGATCGCGTGCTAGGATGGCGGCCATGTCCATTGCAGCCGATGACCAGGACGACCAGAGCGCCGTCATCGCGTTCCTCGGCGACCCGCGCACACATGGCGGACGGGCGGCGGAGCGCATCGACACGCACGCCGCCATGATCTTTCTGGCCGGCACAAGGGCCTGCAAGCTCAAGCGTGCGGTGCGATTCCCCTACCTGGACTTCTCGACCCGTGAGAAGCGCCGCCAAGCCTGCGAGTCGGAACTGGCGCTGAACCGGCGCACCGCCCCGGCCCTCTACCAGGCGGTGGAGCCGGTGGTGCGCCGCGCCGACGGGCGCCTTGCCCTGGGAGGTCCGGGGGAACCCCTGGACTGGGTGGTGGTCATGCGCCGCTTCGACGGGGACATGCTGTTCGAACGGTTGGCCGGGCGGGGGGCGCTGACGCCCGATCTCATGCGCCGGCTGGCCGAGGCGGTGGCGGCCTTCCATGACCGGGCGGTGCGGCGGCCGGACGGCGGCGGTGCGGCGGCCATGCGCGCCATTGCCGCCGACAATCTGGCGGAGCTGCGGCAGCGCCCGGAGCTGTTTCCGCACACGCGGGTGGAGCGGCTGGCCGCGCTGTCGGAGGCGGCGCTGGCGCGGCACGGCGCGTTGCTGGACGCGCGGGCGCGCGCCGGACTGGTCCGGCACTGCCACGGCGACCTGCACCTGCGCAACATCGTGCTGTGGGAGGGACGGCCGACGCTGTTCGACTGCATCGAGTTCGACGAATCGTTCGCGGTCATCGACGTCCTGTACGATCTCGCCTTCCTGCTGATGGACCTCGACCACCGGGGGCTGCGCCCGCTCGGCAACGCGGTGTTGAACCGTTACCTGGAGGCGACCGGCGACCTGGAAGGGCTGGCGTTGCTGCCGCTGTTCCTGGCGACGCGGGCGGCGGTGCGCGCCAAGATCGACGCGGCGGCGGCGGCCGTGCAGCCGGATCCCGCCAAGGCCAGGGCGCTGGAGGCCACCGCCGCCGCCTATCTGGATCAGGCGGTGTCGACGCTGGATCCGCCTGCGCCCCGGCTGGTGGCGGTGGGCGGGTTGTCGGGGACGGGCAAGACGACGCTGGCCCGCGGCCTCGCACCCGACCTCGGGCCGACGCCCGGCGCGCTCATCCTGCGCAGCGACGTGCTGCGCAAGCACCTCATGCAGGTGGACGAGACGGATCGCCTGCCGGCCGAGGCCTACACCCCCGCGGTGACCCGTCGGGTCTACGAAGAGATCTCCCGCCGGGCGGAACTGGCGCTGAACGCCGGGCACGCGGTGCTGGCGGACGCCGTCTACGGGCGCCCTGACGAGCGCCACGCCATCGAGGCGGCGGCGGAGCGGACCGGTGCCGCCTTCCGCGGCGTCTGGCTGGAGGCGGGCATGGCCGCGCGTGTCGGCCGGGTGGCCGTGCGCACCGGCGACGCCTCCGCCGCGCCGGCGGAGATCGCCCG
>JAEYOB010000244.1 GCA_023412175.1 Pseudomonadota bacterium
CTGCCGGCGCCGCCGGCCCTGCTGGCGCTGGCGGCGACGCTGCTCGGGAAGCGGGAGGCGTGGGACCGGGTGGGTGGTTCGCTGGTGGTAGAGGACGTGGCGATTCGGACGCAGTTGGGCTGGTCGCCGCCGGTCGATGCTCCGTCCGGCTTGCGCACCACCGCCGAATGGTTCAAAGCTTCGCACGGCTGAGCATTCCGAAGGCTTTTTTATGATGCGCATCCCGTCGCCGCGGGCGTTCCTCGTCTATCTGCACGACCTCGTGATGACGGGCATCGCCTTCGTCGTTGCGATGTACCTGCGCGTGGGCATGCTGACCTTCGGCGGCTACGCCGAAGTTCTGATGCTGGCGGCGCCGATCATGATCGCCATCTCCGGCGTGGTCTTCGTGCTGCTTGGGCTGTACCGCGGCATCTGGCGCTACGCCTCGATCCCCGACCTCGTGCACGTGGTGCGCGCCGTCACCGTGTCGGTGCTGACCTTCGTGCTGGTCATGTTCCTGGTCACCCGCTTGGACTCCCTGCCCCGCTCGCTGCCGCCCATCCTCTGGCTGGTGCAGATCGTTCTGCTGGGCGGGCCGCGCTTCGCCTACCGCCTGATCAAGGACCGGCGTCTGGCGATCCGCGACGAGCTTATGGGCGTGCCGCGCATCCCCGTGCTGCTGCTGGGCGTCGGCGACGCGGCGGAACTGTTCATCCGCTCGCAGGCGCACGGCAACACCGCCTACCGCGTGGTGGGCATCCTCGACGAAAAGAACCGCCGCATGGGTCAGGCCGTGCGCGGCATCCCCGTGCTGGGCGGAACCGACGATCTGCGCAGCGTGGTCGAGGCGCTGGAGCGCCGGGGCGACCGTCCGCAACGCCTCATCCTCACCAAGGGGCAGGCCGACGTGCCCGGCCCTGCCGTCCGCACGCTGCTGGACGAGGCGGAGTCCCTTGGCCTGACGCTGTCGCGCCTGCCCAGCCTGACCGAATTCAAATCGGCCCTCGACGAGGGCAAGATCGAGGTGCGCCCCATCGCCATTGAGGATCTGCTGGGCCGCCCCCAGTCGGTGCTCGACCGCGGCGCCATCAGCGACCTCATCCATGGCCGGCGGGTGCTGATCACCGGCGCCGGTGGCACCATCGGCAGCGAGCTGGTTCGGCAGATCGCGGCGTTGGGGCCGTCCCACCTCGTGCTCGTCGATGCGGGGGAGTTCAACCTCTACAGCATCGACATGGAGATCCGCGAGCGCTTCCCGGAACTGGCCGTGCACCCCGTGCTGGCCGACGTGCGCGACCGCGACCGCGTCTCCCGCCTGTTCCAGGAGCACCGCCCGGTGATGGTGTTCCACGCCGCGGCGCTGAAGCACGTGCCGCTGGTCGAGGAGAACCCGACCGAGGGCGCGCTGACCAACGTCGTCGGCACCCGCAACGTCGCCGACGCGGCGCGGGCGAGCGGCTGCCTCGCCATGGTCATGGTCTCCACCGACAAGGCGATCCGCCCGACCAGCGTCATGGGCGCCACCAAGCGGTTCGCCGAGTCCTACTGCCAGGCGCTCGACGTGCTGCCGGGCCGCGACGGCGCGGCGACCACCCGCTTCATGACCGTGCGGTTCGGCAACGTGCTGGGCTCCTCCGGCTCGGTGGTGCCGCTGTTCCAGCGCCAGCTGGCGCAGGGCGGCCCGCTGACCGTCACCCACCCGGACATGCGCCGCTACTTCATGACCGTGCGCGAGGCGGTGGAACTGGTCCTTCAGGCCTCGGCCCACGGCGCCGCGCGCGCCGAGGAGCGCGGCAAGGTTCTGGTGCTGGACATGGGCGAGCCGGTGAAGATCGTCGATCTGGCGCGCCAGATGATCCGTCTCGCCGGTTACCGGCCGGAGGTGGACATCAAGGTCGAGTTCACCGGCCTGCGCCCCGGCGAGAAGCTGTTCGAGGAGATCCTATCGGCCGCCGAGGCGCCCACCCGCACCGAGGCGGATGGCGTCTTCCTGGCATCGCCGCGGGTCATCGACTACGCGCTGATCAACCGCGCGCTGGGCGAGATGGACACTGCCGCGCGGGCCGGCGATGCCGGGCGCGTGCTGACCATCATCGCCAACATCGTGCCCGATTTCCGCGCCGAGACCGAGGTTCCGCGGGCCGATGCCCAGGTCTGAATTTTGTTGTTTTAAGGGGTTGCGTCGCCAGAAAGCCTATCGTATAAACCGCGCCACCGCAGGACGGGGCTGCCGTAGCTCAGTGGTAGAGCACTCCCTTGGTAAGGGAGAGGTCGAGAGTTCAATCCTCTCTGGCAGCACCATTTTCCTCCTTGCAAATCCTAGGTTTTGCCGCATCCGCCGCCGAGGCGGAAACCCGAAATCGGCAGAACAAGGTTGGAAATCAGCGCATAAAGCCGTGGAGAACCCGTGGACTTTGTTCCTCGATCGTTCTTTTTTGCGCCAGCGCTGTAACTCCGGGCGCAGCGAGCTCAGGTCAGCCGCGCATCCTCCAAAAGATTTTCCCCGGCGTGCGGAACCACCCTCTCCCAATGAGGGTTTCGACTCGCGCTCACTCGGACACAGGACCACTTGACCCGGCCGCCGCTCCCCGCAGGCGGCCGGTTTCTTTTCTGCCGGCTCCAGTGCGTCCGTACTATGCGCTCTGGCGCAGTTGTCACTGTGCGTCCGCCTATGCTCTGCTGATTTGTATCCAGTCGAAACCCTCCTTTCGAGACATGATCACGGTCACGCTGATCGAAGACGATGCCATGGTCCGCGAAGGCACGGAGGCATTCCTCCGGGCGGCGGGCTATCTCGTGATCTCGGGGGCAACGGCCGCCGATCTGGTGTGGAAAATCACCGAATCCGGCGTGCGGCCGGACGTGCTGCTGTGCGACTACCGGCTCGGCGCGACGACGGCTGTGGAGGCTGTCCCGGAAGCCCTGGCCGTCATCGAATTCAAGGTGCCGGTGGTCATCCTGACCGGCGATTCGTCGCCGGAAGTAAAGGAGGAGATAACGGCGCGCGGTTGGCACCGCATGCTCAAGCCGTATACCCCGCACGAATTGCTGTTCATGCTCAGCCAGATCGAGACCCGCGTCGCATAGCCACAGCCCGACCAACCCGCATACAGTTCCGGTTTCGATTCCGATGCCCGTTGAGGGGTGGCTACCCCACCTGCGATGACCTGGAACGCACCCGGCACCCCATATCCCGATGGATAGGTTGGTGCTTTTGGCTTATCCCCAAAATCTGTGGACAACCCTGTTGGCGAATCTCGGGACGAATCATCGTCCCTGTGACAGATTAAGGGCGGCGGACGGGTTGCCTGAAATTTAGGCTCTTGCGAAAATGGCGGATTTGCTCGCTCCACCTGACATCTGCTCAGCTTTCGGGCAGCCGTTCCAGTTGGCGCACCTCTGTAACGGTGTCAAGAGAACGTCTCGGCAACCTGTGAGCAAACAGCTTCGGCAGACCCGCGCCGGTCCCTCGACGCTGGTCGCAAGACGCCCATCACGCCCGCCTAGAATGGGGCGTGCGCCGGCCGGCATGCTCGTGCTAGAAGCGGGACGACACCCTCGCCCCTTCACGATGAGGAACGGCCGCCAGCGCCGGGGAACGCCGTTTTGGCTCCAGCGATCTTCAAACCCTATAAGGTACAGTTCAGCCGCATCACCAGCGGCCTGCGCGGCCGCTCCGAGCGTGACGTCCAGGTCGAGCGCCTGAAACGGTTCGTTTCCGAGCAAGGCATGGCTGGTGAGTTGCATTCCATTGGGCCGTCCGGCGCCTTCGGCATCCTGGACATCCGCTGCACCGAACGCCTTGCCCGCCGCCTCAGCGACATGAGCGACGTGGACGTGGTGCTGGAGGGATAGGCTGGCGATGACGGGCTCAACGGAGCCCGTCCGCCGTCGCTGGATCATCGATACAAGGACGATCCCGGCGACGGCAGAGGATTCGAAGCTCGGGCCCCGGAAGACGCCTCACCAGACCGAGAAGATCCACTGGCCCAAGTCGGCTTTGCGCTTGCCGAGAATAAGCAGTGTGTTGCCGTCCCCAAGATCGGTGATCACCCCCGCGCCGGTATCGCTGGTCCGCCTCCACACGTCGACCGAGCCCGCGACCCCGGTTCCGTTCAGCCCTTTGGCAATGTGGATATAATCTTCGCCAACGGTGAAATCGGCGATGGCGTCGTTGCCGCTCTCGGAGGCGAACGAGAACAGATCCTGGCCGCTCCCCCCGTACAGAGTGTCATTGCCGCGATCACCCCAAAGTACATCGCTGCCGGCCTCGCCATAGAGCACATCATCGTTCTTCCCCCCGCGCACGGTGTCGTCGCCGAGGCCGCCGAACACCGTGTCGGCGTCCATGTAACCGTTGACAAGGTCGTCCCCTGCCTCGCCATACAGGATGTCGTTGCCCTTGCCGCCGAGAAGCGTGTCGTTGCCGAGACCGCCCAGGATCGTATCGTCACCCTGGTTGCCATGGGCAAAGTCATCCCCGTCGTCGCCCCGCACCACGTCATCACCGTCCCCGCCAGACAGCCAGTCGTTGCCGAGGCCGCCGGAAATCCAATCGTTTCCGGCATGGCCGAGGATGTGGTTTCCGTTGATGTCTCCCACCAGCGCCTCTGCATGGTTGGTGCCGAGAATCTGCACACCATTGACTTGCACGAAGGAGGCTACGGTCCTGGATCCGTAAAGAAAAAGCAGGGCTTGCTTGTCGAGCGGGCCAAGATCCCCATCGCTCGTCCCCTGCCCATAATTGTATGACATGACGGTGTAGGCGGTGTTGTCTTTCCCGGCCGGCAGGAATGGTCCATCTTCAGGATCGTTGGAGTAGTTTCCAGGATGCTTCAGGCCAACGGCGTGCCCGATCTCATGAAGAAGAAGATGCATGTTGGGGGATTCCACGGCGGAACTGGAGTCGATCCAGACGTCCCCACCGACCTCGGATATTCCCCATATTTCTGAATAGCTGGGATAATAGGCATAGCCGCTTGACGACATCTGGGTGTGGCCGAAGCGAATTTGCCCTTCGCTTCCAGTGCCGGGCACTTCGATGAAATTGATGTTGGCTGCTGCGCTGAATACGCCGAGCGCTTGCCGCGCCGTGTTGCGCCAAGCATCGCTGAGGGTACGAAAACCTGCTTTCGACGTGTCACTGGAGTAATCGGACGGCAGCGTCTCCAGGAAGGAGTAGGTTACCGTCACTCCACTCCCATACGGGCCGAAGCCGTTCCACCGCCGCTGCGTCACGCCGATGGAGCCGGCGAGCAAGGAATCGATGTCATAAATGCCTGTATTCGCGCTTGCCATCGTTGCCTCGCAATATAATCGTGCGAAATTTGAGTTTTCTACCGTGCCGGCGCAAAGGGGGTACCCCACAATGCGCAACCCTCCCTAATAGCAGCACAAATAATAATTGAAGGCACGTCCTATCGTTGCGGAGGCTGGTCCGTAGTTGCGTGGACGCCCCGTGCCGCTCGCCCCGTCATCGCCCTGTCATCGCCCCGGCAAAGCGCCGCAGATCATAGCGGCAGAAGAAGTTCCATGCTTCCGCAGGCCTCTTCCGGGAGGTCGGACACCCGTCAGGAACCCCCGCCACCCTTGCCGACGACCTCGCGCATCAGGCGGTTTTTCGCGATAGCGCCGCTTTCGGCGGTTGCCGGGCGTGCGAGCAGCGAGGCGACGAAGGCCGCAACGCCCCCGGCGCGACGCTCCGCCGGCCGGATCGGCGACACCGCCTGGTTCGCCTGGGTGGCAAGAACGGTGACGTGTTTCAGCAGACGGGCACGGCTGTCCGGACGCAGGGCCCGATATGCGAGTTGCGCTCTCTCGAGATCGCTGGGGGCCTCGGTGGCACGGGCGATGCGCAAGGCGGTGCGGAAGCAATCCAGGTCCCAGGCGGCGTTGTCGATATCCGACATCGTCTCCACCGCGCGCAGCAGCGTGTCCAAGGCCAGTGCCGTCACGGTATCGGTGCCGCTGATCCAGTCGGACATACTGCCCCCTCGCCCAGAGTGGCATATCGGGCGACAGGGGCCCGGTCAATGCGGACGGATGTGACAACCGCCGGCCACGGGAACAAGCGTTCGGGAGATTTCCATGGACGAACTGGCTTGGCCGCATCCGGCTGTGGCAGTGTGCGCAGCCCAACCGCCAACGAGGACACGATGTCCACCACCGCTCCCGTCTGGTTTCCCCGGCATATGGTCTCCAGGGCCCATGGCTGCGACTTGGCCATCCTGTGGCGCCAGGACGGACGCTGGGCCTGGATCGTCACCGTGGCCGGGGAACGCATCATCGACGGCCTTGCGCGCAGCCAGGAGGGCGCGCAGGACGCAGCGGTCGAGGCAGCGCGCCGGCACGCGGCCGACGATGGCAGGATCCAATTGCCCCTGCTGTAGGCAGGGCGTGCCTTGAAATGCCGGGCCGCCGCAACGGCGGCCCGACACATCCCCGAACGTCAGTCCAGCTGGACCTTCTCACCGGCCTTCCACGCCCAGAGGACGTAGCCGGGCTTCTTCAGGTCCCCTTTGGCGTCGAACTCCAGCGTGCCGACGACGGTGTCGAACGCGTTGGCACGCAGGGCCTTCGCCACATCGGCCGACTTGACGCTGCCGGCCTTCTGAGCCCCCTGCGCAAAGGTCTGCACCGCCGCGTAGCCGAACAGGGTGAACCCGTCGGTGCGGACGTTCTTGGCCTGCAAGGCCTCCACCACCGGCTTGGCGTTGGGGTTGCGCTGCGGGTCGGGGGAGAAGGTGAACATGGTGCCTTCCGCCGCGTCGCCCGCAACGTGCCAGTAGGACACCGGCTGGATGCCGTCCGCGCCGATGACCTGCGGGCGGAACTGCTGGTCGGCCGCCTGCCGCACGATCAGCCCCAGTTCCTGGTCGTAGCCGCCGTAGTACAGCACGTCCACGCCGTCGGACTTCAGGCGCGTGACGAGGGAGGAATAGTCCTTCTCCCCGGCGCTGATGCTGGTGAAGACCGCCTCGGTGATGCCGGCCGCGTTCAGACGACGCTTGACGTCCTCGGCCAGCCCCTGGCCGTAGGCCTGCTTGTCGTGGACGATGGCGACCTTCTTGCCCTTGAAGCGCTCGACGATCATCTTCGCGGCGACCTCGCCCTGCTGGTCGTCGCGGCCACAGACCCGGAAGACCTCCTTAAGGCCGCGTTCGGTCAGCTGCGGGCTGGTGGCCGTGGGGGTGATCATCAGGATCCCCTCCTCGCTATAGACATCCGACGCCGCGATGGTGGCGCCGGAGCAGACATGCCCGATCACCGCGGCGACGTTCTGCCCGACCAGCTTGTTGGCAGCGGCCACCGCCTGCTTGGCGTCACAGGCGTCGTCGGTCACGGTCAGCACCAGCTTCTGCCCGAGCAGCCCGCCCTTGGCGTTGATGTCGGCCACGGCGGCTTCGACGCCCGCGCGGGTCTGCTCGCCATAGGCGGCAGCCGGGCCGGTCATCGGACCGGCCAGCGCGATGGTGATGTCGGCCTGCGCGGTGCCGGCCCACAGGCCGGCTCCCAGGCTCACGGCGGCGACGGACAGTGCCAGCTTCGCGCGCTTCATTTCGGTGGCCTCCTCACTTCTGAGCAACAATCGTTCTTTTCGGGCGGCGGCTTTACCGCATCCCGTTCATGGATGTGCACCAGATCAAAGGGATCCGTTCGGCGCAACGCACAAACAGCGTGGGGCTGCCTGCCGCTCGGCGCATGGCAGGACCAGCCGGCACCTCGTACCGCGTCTGTCGGGTTGCGAAAAGGCGCCTGATGAAAGCCATCAGGCGCCTTCGGTATCATACCAGCCGGGCGTTCAGCGCGATTTCCGTGCCGGACAGCGCCTTCGACACCGGGCAGTTCTTCTTGGCCTCGTCGGCCTGCTTCCTGAACGTGGCCTCGTCGATGCCGGGGACCTCGGCCTCGCAGTCCAGTTCGATGCGGGTGATGGCGAAACCGCCGCCGGCCTGTTCCAGGTGCACGCGCGCGGTGGTGTGGACGCGGGTCGGCGTGTGCCCGGCCTGCGACAGCCCGTGCGAGAACGCCATGGAGAAACAGCCGGCATGCGCCGCTGCGATCAACTCCTCGGGGTTGGTGCCCTGACCGCTCTCGAAGCGCGACGGGAACGAGTAACTGCCCTCGAACGCCCCCGACCCGAGCCGCATGGCCCCCTTGCCGCTCTTCAGGTCACCGCGCCATTCGGCGTCGGAACTGCGCATCACCATGGCGTGCCCTCCTCCACGTGGTCTTTCACGGCGAGGAAGCTAGGGCCGGGAGCCGGCCCTCCAAGGCGTATCCCCTATTCGAACTCCTGCAGCACCTTCGGGCTCTGGTCGAGCAGGCGGGCGATCATGTCCAGCGTCGCCTCGATCTTGGTGCGGGTGGCGTCCAACTCGTCGGCGGTCTTGTCGTCGATGCCCGCCTCGAAGAGCATCATGTCGAAATAGCCCAGCACTTCGGTGAACGAGGCCTGCTCCGACATCAGCACGTCGAAGGCGCCCAGTGAATGGGTCAGCGCGATCGGCGGGTCGCTGATGAAGGCGTGGCTGATGTCGGTGAAATAGGCCAGTTCGTTGAGCTTCTGACGGACCAGCCATTGCGGGAAGTTGGCCGGCAGCAGATCGCCGCTCTCCGCCAAGCGCTCCTGAATGGAGAACAGCAGACCCTGGATCTCGCGGTGCCGGTTGCGGATCTCACGGAACTGCGGAAACGTCCTGGGCGGCGGACCGTTGCGCAGCTTGCCC
Organism: Pseudomonadota bacterium; assembly: GCA_023412175.1. GTDB lineage: Bacteria > Pseudomonadota > Alphaproteobacteria > Azospirillales > Azospirillaceae > Azospirillum. Next base: position 8,712 of record JAEYOB010000244.1, read on the forward strand.
ATGTCCACGATGTCGGCCTGGAGCTTGCGCGCCATCTGCTTGACGATGTTCGCCACCCGCGGATCCGCAGGCTTCTTCTCCGCCATAGGGAACCCCTTGCCACCCCAGCGTCTTCATCCAGTCATACTCCCAACACACGCCAATGTGGAGGAGCAAAACCGCGCGGCTCCGCGGCATGATGCCGATTTACCGCGGGATGGCCTTCCGGACACGCTCCAGCAGATGGTCGCGGGTGCGGTCGTCCGGCGCGGCGCGC